>JAGWNO010000112.1 GCA_028871235.1 Gammaproteobacteria bacterium | reverse complement strand
TACAGGAGATGGATATCGCGGCGGGGCTGCTCTCGGTGTCTGTGCCTTTTGTAGGAGCGGCGATATTCGCCGCGAAAGCCATCGCGGCGGATACCGCCGCATCCCACCGGATGCCATCAGCCGGTGGTGGGGTCTTTCGCAGGAGCGCAGCCGAAGCGCGGCAGCACCCAGCGTTTGAGCACATGATCCAGCGACAGCTTGCCGGGGCCGTAGAGCACGATGGCCAGCAGCATGAGACCCCAGACCTTGTGGTCGGTGAAGCCGCCGTGCCAGAAGTCCTTCCACAGGCCGTCAGGCCACAGGTCCGGGTAGGAGATCACGGCGATGATGTTGTAGATGAAAAGGCAGGCGGCGGTGAGCCGGCCGAGCAGGCCGAGGCCCAGGAACCACGGCAGGATGAGTTCGATGGCCGTACCCAGGTAGGCGGCCAGCACCGGCGGCAGCAACGGCACGTGATATACGTTGGTGAACAGGCCGATGGTGCTGTTCATGTCGCTGACCTTCACTAAGCCGGCGCGAAAGAAATCCACCGCCACCCACAGGCGGAACAGCAGCAGGCTCAAGGGCGCCAGCGATTCAAGACCGTGGGCCGTGCTGCGGCAGAGGGCGCAGGTGCGTTTGAGTATGGCGTGCATGGGTGAAATATCCTGTGTGTGATTAATCCCAGCGACAGCCGGTCACCAGGCCGGCGGCGAACAGCATCCGCAGGCAGGCGCCGAGGTCGAAATCGGGGCTCGCGTTGAGTAGGGTCGTTTGCGTGGCGCCGGCCAGCGACTCACCGGCCAGCAGCAGCGTGAGCAACCCGTACCAGTCCGCAGTGATGCCCCGCATGGCCACCTGACTATTGTCGCGCCATAGCAGTACCCGCTGGCCGGCCTGGTCGAGCTGCAGGTGATCCGGTTTATCCTGCTGGCAGAATTCCCAGATAGCCAGCACCGGATGGGCCGAGGCGACCAGCCGTAAACCCGGATGCAATTGCAAACGCAGCGCCGTCTGCCGGTCTTCCGGCACGGCGGCGAGCGTCTCCGGACCGAGCGCATCCGCGTCGGCGGCGAGCCAGGCTTCCTGGCGTGCCCATTCGAGTCGCGCCACATCAGCAAGATAGGCCAGACCGGCTGCTTCCGGCATCTGCGCCAGCAGTGCCGGGAACGCGGCGCCGTAATCCTGCAGGTTGCCGCTGCGGGACGGTTGTTCGCGGATGTAACGCGCGGCCGCGCCCTCGAAGAAATCCTCCCCCACGAGCTTGAGCACTGCGGGGTAGGCGGTATGCAAGGCCGCCGTCAGGTTGTTGAAGATGGTGTTGCGGTAGATGCCAAGACGTATCTCGGATGCGAGGCCGTTGCCCGCGACCCATTGGGGCAGCGGCACTTGTTGGTCACCCAGCACCCAGCGGGTGAACGCGCGTTGCAGTTCAGGCAGCGAGGGCGCGGTGCTCATGCAACAGGGTCTCTGCTTTGGCTGCCTCGGCGAGCAGCACCTCGAATGCCGGGATGTCCTGGTCCCATTCGATGAGCGTGGGCACCGGGCCGCAATGGGCCAGGGCCTCGCGGTAGAGCGCCCACACGTCCTCGGCCACCGGCCGGCTGTGAGTGTCGATGAGCAACGGCACCGGCAGGCCTTGTTTGCGGGTGAAACCGGCCAAGTGCATCTCGCCCACGCTGTGCGCGGGGATGGCGCGGATGTAAGCGTGCGGGTCATAACCGTGGTTCACGGCGTTCACGTAGATGTTGTTCACATCCAGCAGCACGCCGCAGCCGCTGCGCTCCGCCAGCAGGGCCAGGAACTGCCATTCGGGGATGGTGGAATGGGTGTATGTCAGATAGGTGGAGACGTTTTCCAGCAGTATGCCGCGGCCCAGATATTCCTGCGCCGCCTGCACGCGCGTCACCATGAGTTCCAGTGCTTCCTCGGTATAAGGCAGAGGCAGCAGGTCATTGAGGTGGCGTTCGCCCACGGCGCCCCAGCACAGATGTTCGGAAACCAGCGCCGGTTCAACGCGCCCGATCAAACGCTTGAGCCGGGCGAGGTGCTGCTCGTTGAGGCGGTCGCTGGTGCCCAGTGACAGACCGACGCCATGCAGGCTCAGGGGGTAATCGCGGCGCACGCTGTCCAGGATGCGCGGCAGCTCGCCGCCGGCGCAGAAGAAGTTCTCGCTGTGGACCTCGAACCAGGCTACCGGCGGATGCTCATCCAGCACCTGCCGGTAATGGGGGGAACGAAGACCGATCCCGGCTTGCGCCGGGACCGGTTTCGCCTGAAACGCCGGTTGGTTGGTGACCGGCACGAACTTTATTTCTTGTCGGCAGGTTCAGTGCTGCCGCCGGCGATCTTGCCGCACAGGCCGGCAGGTACCTCTACGAAGGCATTGGGATCACGCACCTTGGAATCCTGGCCCGCACAGGAATGCCCCGGCGATGCACAGTCGTTCTTGTTGGCGGCGTTCACGCCGTAGCATTTCTCCATTTTGGCGCCGCCTTTCATATCACCGGCGAGGGCGCTCTGGCTGATGCCGACGATGCCCAGGGCCAGGACGCCCGCCAGGGCGGATTTGATGAGGAGGTTGGTATCTTTCATGACAGAAACTCCGTTTGGTTGGATGAAGCAATCGACAGTAAACCAGACCGCAGGAGGGGGCGGGTTATTTCAGGGCAAATAAATAAATCCCGGATTATGTGCAGTCAATGGCCGGCGCGGGCCTGCAGACAGGCCAGATAGGCCTGTTCATCCGGCAGGCGGTTTTCCCGCTGGGCCAGCCACAGGCTTTCCGCCAGGCATTCCAGCATGGCGTGTTCGGCGGCATGTGCATCCCCATAGCGCCGCAGCAGGGCGGCATGGGCGGCCTTCACCCCCGGCGGCCGGTCAATGGAAAGCTGCTCGCGGATGGCGATGTGCATGCCCATGTGCAGGAAGGGGTTGGTCTCACCGCCCTCCGGCCGCCAGTCCCGGTCGAGAGACGCGCCGGGATCGGCCTCGAACAGCCCCTGGTATTCAGGGTGCAGCCGGATGACACCGGCGACCACCTCTTCCAGCGCGGAGAGCGGCTCGCCGTTGTGCAGTTTGCGCCACACGTCGAAGAACATCTGGCGGGTAGCGGTGCGGCTTTCCGGCTGGAGCGGCATGGAATCAGTGCTCCACGCGCACGCTGCGTGAAATTCGCCGCGATTTCAATGGGGTTTCCCCCAATCGCGGTCGGTAGGACCGCTCCCACGTAAGACTGTGCAGCATGCTATTCATCATAGTTAATGACGGTCCCGGGAATTACCCGATGAAAGACGGCAACAGGATCATGCTTGCACACGCTTGCGCGGTGTGCGTGCCGGCTTGCTGATTGTACTCTGCCGGTTGCCGGCCGAACGCGCGTCAGGTGCAGGCGTCTTGTGACGGTACTCGCACAGGTCGGCGATCACGCAGCGCCAGCATTCGGGTTTGCGCGCCTTGCACACGTAGCGGCCGTGCAGGATCAGCCAGTGATGGGCGTCCTGCTTGTATCTCTCCGGCGTCAACTTCAACAATCTGTCTTCCACTGCGCGTACGTTCTTTCCGGGCGCGAGCCCCGTGCGGTTGGCGACGCGGAAGATATGCGTGTCCACGGCGATGGTGGGTTCGCCGAAGGCGGTGTTGAGTACCACGTTGGCGGTTTTGCGGCCCACGCCCGGCAAGGCTTCCAGTGATTCACGGTCCCGCGGCACTTCACCGCCATGCTTTTCCAGCAGGAGGCGTGCCGCGGTGATGATGTTCCGGGCCTTGGTATTGAACAGACCGATGGTCTTTATATAACGCTTGAGACTGGTTTCGCCCAGCCGCAGCATGGCAGCGGGCGTGTTTGCCACCGGGAACAGTTTCCCCGTGGCCAGGTTGACGCTCTTGTCGGTGGCCTGGGCCGAGAGTACCACCGACACCAGCAGTTCGTAAGGCGTACGGTACGCCAGTTCAGTGGAGGGCCTGGGGTTTGCCTGCTTGAGCCGCGCGAAAATCGCGGCACGCTTTTCAGGATTCATGTTTCTTTGATTCCTGTGCACGTTGTTCGCGTCTGGCTTGCACCCGCGCCACAGCGGCGGCGATCTCCGCCTTGCGTTGGGCGATGCGGTCCTGTGCATTGTCGCCGGGCAGTTCCTGCCGGCGCAGACGCTGCTCGCGTTCAGTCTTGCCGGACGCAAGCCGTGCGCGGCGGGTGTGATAGCGTGAGCGGAAAAAATCCGCCCGCTGGCGCGCATCCACGGGAACCGTCACGCCCGTGGTGACGCCGCATACCGGCTGCATCTGGATGCAGTCCACCGGGCAGGGCGGGATGCAGAGTTCACAGCCGGTACACAGCGCCTCGATGACGGTATGCATCTGCTTGGCCGCGCCGACGATGGCGTCCACCGGGCAGGCCTGGATGCACTTGGTGCAGCCGATGCACAGGGGTTCGATGATGAACGCCACCTGGCCGGGAGTGAAGCCGCCGAGTGCGGGATCGACGCGCGTGGCGCTACGGCCGGTGAGCGTGGCAAGCGCCTCCAGGGTTCCCTGTCCGCCGGGCGGACAGCGGTTGATGTCGGCGTTGCCGGTGGAAATGGCCTCGGCATAGGCACGGCAGTCCGGATAGCCGCAACGCTGGCACTGGGTCTGCGGCAGCAGCGCATCAATGCGTTCAGTAAGCGTGCTCATGGTTACCGGATCCCGGTGCGTGACACAGGTAATTCTGGCGGTATCTTCGCATGCCTGCGCGCACTGAGGCTGAACGGCCGGGATGTTTCCTCAACAGCAGCGTCACAACTGGAAATTCGCCGGTGAGCGGCAGCGCTTTTGATCTCCCTGCACTGGGTCTATTGGGGGCGCCGGGTTCGGCGCAGTCGTTGAGAGTTCACGAATGCCGAATATATCTGCCAAACAGCCATTCCGGCACGCAGGTCAGCACGCATCCACCGATGAGCAAAACGTCAACGAGCCACTGCCAGCCATGCTGCCCCAGTGGCAGGATGCCAAGTCCGTACAGAAGCGCCATTGCAGCGAGTAACAGGAAGAACGGGCCCGTGATGAAACAGTGGAGACGGCCGCAACGCCTGGCGTTAAGCACGCAGGCACCGCCCATGAATACGAGCAGCACCGGCCATGCGATCACCGGGTACACACCTCCCATCGCAACGGCGGCAACCAGCAGGATCGTGGGGACGATCCAAATCAGGATGCTGAAGCCCCCACAGGCAAGGTCGCGCCCGTGGGAGGTGGGTTCACAATGTGTGGATTGGGTCTGCATGGTGATTTACCGGGTGCTTCAGCAACCCGTCAACGACAAGGCGCGCCGTTTGGCTGCTGCCGTGGGCAGGCGAGGATGCTGGTGCAAATAAGTGCTGGGTCCATGTTCCTTGCAGTGGATTGTGCGCTGAATTCCACTCCCCGGCTATTTTACGCGCATGCCGGGTTGTGCACCTGGATGGGGTTCGAGGATCCACAAATCCTTGCCGCCGGGGCCGGCCGCCAGCACCATGCCTTCGGACACACCGAACTTCATCTTGCGCGGCGCCAGGTTGGCGACCATCACCGTGAGCTTGCCTTGCAGTTGCTCAGGCGCGTAGGCGCTCTTGATGCCGGCGAACACGTTGCGGGTCTCGCCTCCCAGGTCGAGCGTCAGGCGCAGCAGCTTATCGGCACCTTCCACCTGTTCGGCCTTGACGATGCGCGCGATGCGCAGGTCCAGCTTGGCGAAATCGTCGTAGTTGATTTCAGGGAAGATGGGTTCCATATTGGCGGCCGCCTTTGCCGGTGTTTTCGCGAGCTCTTCTTTTGACGCTTCGACCAATGCTTCTATCGCTTTCGGATCAATACGTGTTATCAGATGTTTGTACTGAATGATTTTATGCCCCGTGGGCAGGTGATTATTCTTGTCTGACCAGGACAGATTGCCGACATTCAGGAATGCTTCCGCATCTTCAGCTACCTTCGGCAGAACCGGCTTGAGACATATTGTCAGCAGACGGAATGCCTCCAGTGTAATACTGCAGATATCGTGCAGTATCCCCAGCTTCCCCTGTTTTGCCAGCTCCCAAGGCTTTCCCTCGTCCCAATACGCGTTGATCTTGTCAGCCATTTTCATGATCAGGGAGATGGCCATGTTGAAATGCCTCTGGTCATAAAACTCTTTGACGCCCGCCATATCCTCTAATAGTGCTTCGATTAATGCAGCCTGCTTTGGTACGCGCGCATCGTTATAAGTCAGCGTACCGTCACTTACCTTGCCGATGCTGCCTCCGAAATGCTTTTGTATAAAACCCGCTGACCGGCTTGCAATATTTATATACTTGCCGACGAGATCGGCATTCACCCGCTGGCCGAAGTCGTCCAGGTTGAGGTCTATATCGTCCACACCGGCGCCGAGTTTGGCGGCGTAGTAGTAGCGCAGGTGTTCGGGCTGCAGGTGATCCAGGTAGGTGCGCGCCTTGATGAAGGTGCCGCGGGATTTGGACATCTTCTGGCCGTTCACCGTGAGGAAGCCGTGGGCATAGACTGCCGTGGGCGTGCGGAAGCCGGCGCCCGAGAGCATCGCCGGCCAGAACAGCGAGTGGAAGTAGATGATGTCCTTGCCGATGAAGTG
>JAGWNO010000111.1 GCA_028871235.1 Gammaproteobacteria bacterium | reverse complement strand
TCCACGGTGGCGCAGATGGCGGGCATGAACGCGGCCGAGGCACGTGCCGGCTTTGATGACATTGCCGCCTGCATCCGCAGCCCCGATGGCTACGCGGTGTGGCACGTGCCGATCGCCACCGGCGTGAAACCCGCAGGCTCAGCCTGAGGCCGGCGCCCGCAGTGGCGCGCGGCTGAGACGCAGGTAGCGCGCCAGCAGCAGGATCGCGGCCACGCTGAGTCCCGCGATGAAGCCTGCCCAGATCATCTGCGGGCCGAGATGCAGCGGGATGCCGAATGCCCAGGCGAGCGGAAAACCCACCAGCCAGTACGCCACGATGGTGATGAGCATCGGCACGCGCGTGTCCTTGTAGCCGCGCAGCGCCCCGGCGGCACTGGCCTGCAGACCGTCCGAGAGCTGGAATATCGCACCCATATATAAGAGTCCCACGGCGATGGGAATCACCTGGGGGTCACGGGTGTACACGCCCACGATAAAGCGCGGGAACAGCAGCATGCACAAGGCCGAGAGCACCTCGAAACACACGCACAAGCCGATGCCGGTGGCGCCGGCGAGGCGCGCGCCGCGTGGGTCACCGCGGCCCAGCGCCTGACCGACGCGCACCGCGATGGCGAAGCCCAGGCTCATGGGGATCATGAAGGCGATGGCGCAGAAATTCAGCGCGATCTGGTGAGCGGCCACGATATCGGTGCCGAGCGTGCCCATCATGAGCCCCACGCCGGAAAACAAGGTCACCTCCATGAAAATACTGACCGCGATCGGCACGCCCAGCCACAGCAGTTCGCGGTGCACGCGCCTGTCGGGCCATTCGAAATGGCTGAAGATCTCGAACGGCTTATATATGCCGCGACGCCGCACGTACACGAACAGCATGAGGAACATGCACCACATGGCGATGGCGCTGGCATAACCGGTACCGACGGCGCCCAGGGCCGGCATGCCCAGTTTGCCGTACATGAGCACGTAATCGAGAATGGCGTTGACAACCAGGGCGCCGACTGCGATCACCAGCATCGGCTTGGTGTGGGCGATGGCTTCGCTGGTGAAACGCAGTACCTGGTAAAGACACACGCCCGGCAAACCCCAGGCCATGGCCCGCAGATAGGCTGCCGCGGTGGGGATGATCTGCGGCTCGATGTGGATGGCGCGCAGAAACGCCGCCGCGTGCCACAACACCAGCACGCCCAGCGCGGCGAGTAACAGTGAAAGCCAGGCCATCTGCCGCACGTAGCGGCCGATCTCGCGATGGCGTCCCGCGCCATGCAGGTGTGCCGCCGTGGGCGACAGCGCCATGAGGATGCCAAGCAGGAACAGGAACACCGGCGACCAGACATTTGCGCCCACGGCGACCGCCGCCAGGGTCCCGGCGCCAAGCCGGCCGGCCATGAGCGTGTCGGTGAACTGCATGCCCATGAGCGCCAGGTTATGGATGATGAGCGGCCCGCCGATGGCGAGGATGGCGGCCGCTTCCACGCGTCGCTGCAGCCAACGGTGTTTCTGGCTTGGCGCTGATGGCTCGGCGGTCGTCAATTTGGAATCCGTATGCGCGGTTTGCGCGCTGCACACCGCACTGGCTTGTGCGGCACGGCATCATAGCAGGCACTTTCGCCCCGGGAAGGGCGGCTGTGGCATCATAAGGTATCCTCGATACCCCACCCGGCGCGCCAGCGCCTGTCCCGGTTTCAGCCTGGAGGCTCGTATGATCACTACCCCCCGCCGCATCGCCATCATCGGCGGCATGCGCATTCCGTTCTGCCGCATGAATACCAACTACATGCGCCTCGGCAACCTGGAAATGCTTACGGCCGCAATGAAAGGGCTGGTTGAGAAATACAATCTCAAGGGCGAGATCCTGGGAGACGCGGCCGCCGGCGCGGTGATGAAGCATTCACGCGACTGGAGCATGACGCGCGAAGCGGTGCTGGGCAGCGGTCTTGATCCGCATACGCCGGCACACAACCTGGACCGGGCCTGCGGTACTTCACTCTCCACGGTCATCGAACTGGGCAGCCGTATCGCGCTCGGTGAACTCGACAGCGCCATTGCCGCGGGCGTGGATTCCGCCAGTGACGTGCCCATCGTGTTCGGACGCCATTACCAGCAGATCCTGCTGGACATGAACCGTGCCAAGACATTCGGCCAGCGCCTGAAGGCCCTGTCACGCTGGCGGCCCAGCGATCTCAAGCCGCATTTCCCGGCGGTCACCGAATCACGCACCGGCTTGTCCATGGGTCAGTCCTGCGAACTCATGGCCAAGGAATGGAAGCTGACGCAGAAGGAGCAGGATGAGCTGGCCTTCGCGAGCCACATGAAAGCCGCGGCGGCCTGGAAGGCGGGTTTCTACGCCGACCTGGTGGCGCCTTTCAACGGCATCGATCACGATAACACCGTGCGTGCGGACACCACGCTGGAAAAACTCGCCAAACTCAAACCGGTATTCGACCGCAGTCCATCGGGTACGCTCACCGCCGGCAATTCCACGCCGCTCACCGACGGCGCCTCGGCAGTGCTGCTGGCTTCGGAGGAATGGGCCAAAGCCCGCGGCCTGCCCGTACAGGCCTACCTCACCCACTTCGCCGTGGCGGGCGTGGATTTCGCCGGCATGCAGGGACCACGTGAAGGTCTGCTGATGGCACCGACGTATGCGGTGCCGAAGATGCTGGATCGCGCCGGATTGAAACTGCAGGATTTCGATTTCTACGAGATCCACGAGGCCTTCGCCGCGCAGTTGCTGTGCACCCTCAAGGCCTGGGAATCGGCGGACTACTGCCGCACACGTCTGGGTCGCAAGGAAGCGCTCGGCTCCATTGATCGCAACAAGCTCAACGTCAAGGGCGGCAGCGTGGCGCTGGGTCATCCCTTCGGCGCCACCGGCGGACGCATCGTCGCTGGACTCGCCAAGCTCCTGGCGCAAAAAGGCTCCGGCCGCGGCCTCATCTCCATCTGCACCGGCGGCGGCATGGGCGTCACCGCCATTCTTGAACGCTGACCGAATTGCAGTTCTGAGCACGAGAAAGCCGACTGCTGTTTTTACGGCAGTCGGCTTTTTTCAGAAAATCAAATCAGAGGTTAGATGTGCAGTTCGGACAGCGGATGGCCCTGATATTGATGGTGGAACAGCACTGCGGGCATTCCCTGGTGGTGGGTACGGCGCTCGTGGGTTTTTCGAGCTTCTGCTGCATCTTCAGCATGGAGCGTATCAGGATGAACACGGCGACGGCGACGATGACAAAGCTGATGACGGTGTTGATGAACAAACCGTAGTTCAGAGTCACCGCGCCCGCTGCATGCGCCTGGGCGATGCTGGCGTAGGGACCAGCTTGCCTAGCGCCTTCCTTGAGCACCACGAACAGGTTGGAGAAATCCACGTTGCCGAGCAGCAGCCCGATGGGCGGCATGATGACGTCGTCCACCAGCGACTTGACGATGGCACCGAAGGCGGCGCCGATGATGATGCCCACCGCCATGTCCACCACGTTGCCACGCAGGGCGAAGTCGCGGAAATCCTTGATCATTGACATGGCAATCTCCCTGTAGCAGTTGATGGAGTGCAACGGCGGAGACAAGGCCGTCCGCCGCAGCTCACTGTATAAACACGCGCTTCAGCAAAGCAAGCGGGCTGGTATCATGCCCCGTCATGAAACCGCCTGCTGCATCGTCCGCCGGCATGCTTGACCGGACCGGCCTGCTGGTGAGCAATCTGGGAACCCCGGATGCGCCCACGGCGCCGGCGCTGCGCAGGTATCTGGGGGAATTTCTCGCCGATCCTGATGTGGTGACCCTGCCGCGATTGCTGTGGTGGCCGATCCTGCACGGCCTGGTGCTGCGCACGCGTCCGCAAAAATCCGCCGGAGCCTATGCCCGCATCTGGACCCCGGCCGGTTCCCCGCTTCTCGTTCACACCCGCGCCATTGCCGCCGTCCTCGGCGCGGAGCTCGCCACGCGCACCGGCAATCCCTGGCCGCTGGCTCTCGGCATGCGTTATGGCAAGCCTTCGCTGCATGCGGCGCTTGCGGAACTGCGCGCGACCGGCGTCACGCGGCTCGCGGTGCTGCCGTTGTATCCCCAGTATGCCGAAGCCACCAGCGGCTCGACGCGAAAGGCGCTGGCGCGCAGGCTGCGGGACATGTCGTGGACGCCGCAGGTGTTCTTCATCAAGACTTATCATGATCACCCGGGGTACATCGCGGCACTCGCGGCGAGCGTACGCGAATACTGGCAGAGCCGCGGCCGCGGTGAGAAGCTGCTCATGTCCTTCCACGGCATCCCCAGGCAGGTGGCGGACCGGGGTGATCCGTATCCCGGTCAGTGCGCGGCGAGCGCAGGCCTGCTGGCTGCCGCACTCGGCCTCAAGCAGGAGGCCTGGCAACTGACCTTCCAGTCGCGCTTCGGTCCGGCTGAATGGCTTAAACCCTACACCGATGAGAGCTTGAAAACCCTGGCCGCCGCCGGCGTCAAAACCGTGGACGTGGTGTGCCCGGGATTCGCCGCCGACTGTCTGGAGACGCTGGAGGAGATCGGGCTGCGGTATGCGGAGACGTTCCGTGCCGCCGGCGGTGCAGGACTGCGTTATATCCCGGCGCTCAATGCGCGGCCGGAGCACGTGGCGGCGCTCGCGGATACCGTGCTGGCGCAGCTGCGGCGCACCTGCCCGGATGACGCGTGTCCCTGAGCCGCAAATCCATGCTCGGTGAATTCCTCGAAATCAGCCTCTCCACCGGCGACATCCTCGCCTCCGTACAGTTCTACGAGCGGCTGGGTTTCCGGCATGCGCAGGCGGGTGAGACCTGGCGGCACCCGTATGCGGTGCTTAGCGACGGCCGCCTGTATCTCGGTCTCCACCAGTACGCTTTCCCCGCTCCCGCACTCACCTTCGTGCTGCCCGGATTGCGCAGCAAACTCGCGCCGTTGGCGGTGCTGGGCATCGAGTTCGAGTTCTGCAAACTCACGGAGGATGACTTCAACGAAGCGGGTTTCTACGCCCCCGAGCGGCAGATGATCACGCTGCTGGAGGCACGCACCTATTCACCACTGCGCCCCGCTGCGGGCGGCGAGTCACTCTGCGGTTATTTCCGTGAATACCGCCTGCCGGTGCACGACCGGGAATCAAGCTGGCGCTTCTGGGAACGGCTGGGCTTCGTCACCACTGATGCGAATCCTGGAACACCGGCCGGCAGCCGCTGGCTTTCCACCGGCGGTCTGAACATAGGGCTGCCGGCAAATCCCCGCGAGCGGCAGGTACAGCTGGTGTTCGAGCGAGAACATACGCGGGGACTGGGGGACCTGCTGGAACAACGCAATATCACCTTCAAGCCGGACCACGATGACGATGGCGCCGCCACGCTGTCGATCACCGCGCCGGAAGGCACGCGGTTACTCATACGCGGGGTAGATTTCTAGGCGACAGTGCACATGTTAAAGTGCGCGGCCTGATTCAAGGGGACACATCGTCCATGCCTGCGGCTTATATCCACATCCTGGGCACGGCACTGACGGCGGCGCTGGTGCTGTTCATCATCTACCGGCGGTTCCGGCGCAACTTCGGCCGCCAGCCCCTGCGCCCCGGGCGCATGTTGTTGCGCATCGTGCTGCTGTCCATCATCGGCCTGCTGTTGCTGCCCGCGGCACTGCTGTCCACGGAAACTGCGGCGGCAATCACCGTGGGACTGGTGCTCGGTCTCGGTCTGGGCGTGTGGGGCGCGAACCACACGCGTTTTGTAAAACACCAGGACGCGCTGCACTACATCCCGCATACCTACACCGGCATGCTGGTCTCGGCCCTGTTCCTGGGGCGCCTCATCTACCGTTTCGTGATTCTTTCGCCGATGCTGTTCTCCACCGTGGCCAGCGACAACGCCCGGATCCAGGCAAACAGCCTGGCGACGCTGCAGCACAACCCCGTCACGCTGGGCATCTTCTTCATCCTCATCGGCTACTATGTTTACTACTATGTGCGTGTGCTGTGGGAGTCGAAGCACCTCAAGCCGGAGGATTACGAACCACCCGCCGCTTCAAGCTGATTGCCAAATCCGCCTAACCGGGACACCGAAACCGGGGCTGGTTGCAGGCCGCTGCCGCCCGCGGGCTGTCTGGGATTTCTATAGAAAAATCGCGTGGGCATGGTGGCCGGGAAGACGAACGCACCCTTGGCGCTGTCGAACGCCCGCTAGGGGATGCCGAAGGTATCGCCGGCGATTACGCCGCGGCTGTCTGGACCGGAAAATCATGCGAAGACGCGCTTCGATCAATTCGGACCTGGTGCGTTTCTGCCACACGGCGTCCTGATGGAGACGGACCATCACAGTGTGGTCGACACCAGAAGCGTCGGAAATACTTACAACCTCGATAGTTGCCATGATATGAAAAAATTAATATTCATTAAATTCAATTACTTGAGTGATTGGCACAGTAAATGCTCATTATTAATTGGATCCCAGGCAATGAGTCAATATTCTCTGGTACCTCTGGACAGCAGGCAGCTTTCCGGGCGGCGTCAGGGATCATCCACAAAGCTAATCACCATGAAGAAAATCATCCTTGTTTTCCTGCTGAGCCTGAGCGTGGTGATCATGCTGCCGGCCCAGGCAATCATTCCCCCAACGCCAATAACGACCACGATAGACCTAAGTACGGTATTCAGCGGCGCTATTCCCGATGGATCCGCCCCGTGGCTCCAAGCCACTTTTACTTCGAATGCCGGATCGAGTACCGGCACACTGACATTGGACTCTTTACTCACCAACCCTGATTTTGTTCAGGGAG
>JAGWNO010000110.1 GCA_028871235.1 Gammaproteobacteria bacterium | reverse complement strand
TGGTGACGGCATCCGGCGATACCTCGTTGCTCGGCCAGTTCGTCCGCGCCTGCCGCGTGCATCTGGATGCACGGCAGACCGAATGGCGCGAGGAGATGGCACTGCATAGTGCCTCGGGACGACGCGTGCTGATGGTGAGTTGCACCACCCTGCCAGGTGCCGGCGAAGCGCCGCCGGGACATGTGCTGGTGTTTGATGACCTTACTGCGCTCATCGAGGCGCAGCGTGAAGCCGCCTGGGGCGAAGTGGCGCGGCGGCTGGCGCACGAAATCAAGAATCCGCTGACGCCCATCCAACTGGCTGCCGAGCGCGTCCGCCGCCGCTACCTGGGTGAATTCGACGGCGAAGACGCCGATGTGCTGGACCGTGCCACCCATACCATCGTGCAGCAAGTGGAGGCCATGAAGTCCATGGTCAATGCCTTCAGTGAGTACGCACGCACACCGCCACTGGAGATCACGTCGCTGGATATCAACGCGCTGGTGCATGAAGTTGCGGAACTCTATCCAGCACGCGAGATCGGCATGCGGATACGCCTGAAACTGGATGGTGGTTTGCCACCGGTACAGGCCGATTCCGGACGCGTGCGCCAGATGCTGCATAATCTGTTGAGGAACGCCCAGGAGGCGCTGGATGGCCGCGCCGACGGACAGGTGCAGATCACCACGCATTACTACCGTCGCGGCAAGGAGGAGCTGGCAGAGATCGTGGTCGAGGACAACGGTCCTGGATTCAACACGGAAATTCTCGGTAAGGCTTTCGAGCCCTACGTGACCAGCAAGCCCAAGGGCACCGGACTCGGCCTCGCCATCGTCAAGAAGCTCGCCGAGGAACATGGCGGCAGCATCCGCGCGCAGAATAGCCCGGAAGGCGGTGCACAACTCATCATCCGCTTGCCGGTGACCGAGGAAGCGCGCAGCAGCGCACTGCTCGGTGGCATGCAGCGGCGGTCAACTAACAGGAGGGAGGCGCCATGACAGCCTCGCAGATACTGGTGGTGGATGATGAAGCGGATATCCGCGGCATGGTCCAGGAAATCCTCACCGAGGAAGGTTACGACGTGCGCGTAGCCGGCAACGCGGCGGAAGCGCGCGCGGCCCGCGCCAGACACGAACCGGACCTGGTGCTGCTCGATATCTGGATGCCGGACATGGACGGCATCAGTCTGCTCAAGGAATGGACTCGCGAAGGTCTGTTGTCGTTTCCAGTAGTGATGATGTCGGGGCATGGCACGGTAGAGACGGCCATCGAGGCTACCAGACTCGGCGCGCTGGATTTCGTCGAGAAGCCGCTGTCGCTGGCGAAGCTCCTGCGCACCGTGCAGCACGCCATTGATGTGGGGCGCCAGGCCCACGACCAGCATGCCGCGCGCGGCGCCGTGCCGCTGCTTGAGCCGGTGGGCAAGAGCCGGCTTATGCAGGTATTACGCGACCAGTGTCGGCGCGTCGCACCCCACGAAGCCGCCGTGCTGCTGGTGGGCGAGGTCGGCACCGGCCGCGAGACCATCGCCCGCCACATCCATGCTTCGAGTCCGCGCGCTGCTGGCGATTTCATCAATGTGGTGCTGGCCGGTATTTCGCCGGCGGAGGCGCTGTCGCAGTTGTTCGGCCGCGAGCAGGACGGCCGTGTCGAGGCCGGCTGGTTTGATGCCGCCCGCGCCGGCACGCTGTTCCTTAACGAGCTCACCGACATGCACCCGGAAGTGCAGCAGGTGCTGTTGAGCGTCCTTGACCAGGGGTGCTTCACGCGCGTGGGCGGCCGTGCGCCGCAGACCCTCGATGTCCGCGTAATTTCCTCGGCGGTACCGGAGATCGAAAACCGGGCGGCCGATGGCCGCTTCCGCCGCGATCTGCTGGCGCGCCTGGAAGGCGTGGTGGTACGTGTCCCGCCCCTGAGGGATTACCGTGAGGACGTACCGGATCTGCTGCGCTATTACAGTGATGCACTCGCGGACAGCAACAACCTCAAGTACCGGCGGTTCAGCGTGGCGGCGCAGAACCGCCTGCGCAACTACCCATGGCCCGGCAACATCCGTGAGATCCGCAACCTGGTGCAGCACTTTCTGATGCTGGGGGAGAACGGTGAGATTTCGCTGGAGGAAGTAGAGCAGGCACTGGCACCTTTCACTGCCGACGAGTCGCTCGTCAAGCAGGACCTGTTGGCAATGCCATTGCGCGAGGCACGCGAGCATTTCGAGCGCGCCTATCTGGAACAGCAGCTGCAGCTGTGTGGCGGTAAGGTGGGCAAGCTGGCGGAGCGCGTAGGCATGGAGCGCACGCATCTGTATCGCAAGCTTAATTCACTGGGGATCGATTTCAGGCAGCTCGGTGGCGATGAACAGGAAAGTTGATTGACAGGGTAATACACGGGTAAACCAACATGGCGCACAAGCATAAAGATATTGATGATCTGTACTTCCGGTTCCTCAACCTCAAGCGGGCAGTGGAGGACGTCACCAAGCTCAAGACGCTGGATGCCCTGGAGGAAGAGATCCTCAACTACATCGCCAAGGCCACGCTCCTGGGCAGGACGCTCAACGTCACCGACCTGATCCACAGCGATATCGCTTCACCCGTCACCGTGCACAAACGTCTCGGTAACCTGAAGAAGCTCGGCTACATACATATCGAACCGGTCCGCGGCGGGTATCCGGCGAAAGCCATCTCGCTGAGCGAGAAGGCCGTGCGCTTCTTCAATGAACTGTCCAGCGGCCTGCAGTCAATCACCAGATAGGCAGTGGCTTGCGGCTGAAATTTTTCATCGTCACGTGCTCAGCCCTCATCTGGGTAGCCTTGTACTGGCTGAATATCCAGATGTTTCCGCATTTCAAGGAACAGCTCGGGGTCAATTGGATATTCCTGCCCTCGGGGGCGCGCCTGTTGCTGGTGCTGCTGTTCGACTGGCCGGCAGTGCTCGGTTTGATGCTGGGGTCCTGCCTCACCGGCCCACTGGCGTACGGTGATCACTACGCACTGATACTGGCGGCGGCGGTGCTGTCAGGTGGCACGCCTTGCCTGGCGCTGCTGCTGATCAGGACCTGGCCGTCGTATTCGCGCAGCCTCAGCAATCTGACCGCGGCCAGGCTGCTGATCTACGCCGTGGTGTTTGCGCTGATGAACTCCGGCTGTTACCAGTTGCTGTATCTGGCATTCGGCGTGGATACGGAACGCACTCTGCCGGAGGCCTTCTTTGCCATGGCGACCGGTGATTTCCTGGGCTCGCTCATCGTGCTGGGAAGCATCTCCATGATTCTGCGGCTGATGACCCACTTCGGACAGGCGCGTAACGCCGGCACCAGCGGCTGACAGGGCGCCTGCCGGCAACGCACTTGCGCCGGCGGCGGTTTTTATGTTTATATTTTGTATAAATAACTGAATCACCGCTTCCGGGAAGCGACGCACAAAGGGGCGGGGATGAGACCGCAGCCGCGGGCAATGCCAGGATGGCGCGCCTTTGCATCCGGCACAGGAAGTGCTGGATGCGAAGTCTTCAAGCTGCGGGCGCCATGCACACTTCGATTGCGGCGTATGTATGCCTGACTGGCGGGTGGCATAAGACGTTCAGGTCACTGGCGTGGCGGTAGGCAGCCGGGCTGCCCCAGCTGGCGGGTAATTGCCGCGAATGACCCGCTTTTGCACAGCGGGTGCAGGCTCGGCCAGACGCTGATGAAAGGTATCAGGATGCTCACCGCGTGCGCGTCAATCGTCGTGCGGATCGTCTCCAGTGCCTTGGCAGATTCCCCCAGGTGCATGTACGCGTCGGCGAGAAACACCGCCGTTACTTTCCCCGGCTGGCCTGAAGACAGTGCTTTTGCATACCATTGGAAATAGTTGACCAGCGCCCGCCTGTTTTCGGCCTGCACTGAGCCGATATCTGCCTGGGCGGCATGCATGACTCGCATTTCTATGACCGCCTGCTTTGAAGCCTCGGCATATTTTCCTTCTCCCAGCAGGCTCAGGATGAGGATGTGCAGGGCGAGTTCATTCTGATCGCTGAGGCTGACGCTGGCCCTGGCATACTCTTCCGCCTTGTCATATTGGCGCGCAATATAGAAATACAGGGCGGAGTTGTAGGTGAGACGCACCGACACCGGATCAAGGCCGCCCACGATCTCCATGACATTCTGCATACCCTTGTTCTGTCCGCTGGCTGACAAGTAGGCGGCGTACAGCTGCCAGGCCCGCGCATCTCCGGGATTAAGGCGCAGGGATTCATTGATTTGCGCCTGGGCAGCAGCAAGATTCCAGTCATAAAACATGTCCAGCTCACCCTGGACGAGATGCGCTGTGGCGGAATACCTGTCTATGCCCAGGCTCTTGCCGACGAGACTCCTGGCTTGTTCGATTTCCTGCCTGGAAATGTCATGTCTCGCCAACAGGGATTGAGCCGCGCAAACATAAGCGGCGGCAAACTGTGGATCGAGAGTCAGTGCCCGCTGACAGTAAGCGTAAGCCTTGTCGAACTTGCTTTGTGAAACCAGATAACGACCCAACTCGAATGCCAGTGCAGCGTCCCGGTTTGAGGTGAATTCGAGGGGCTTGACGGTCGCGTCGGGGACCAGCAGTGCTGCGACGTGTGTGGCGATTTTTATGACCAATTGGCGATAACGGCTGCTTTTATAATCCGCGTCGAGAGCGTATTCATCACCCCAGATATAGCTCTGGTCGGCAACGCGGATGAGACGCGCTGAAATTTGCAATGCCTGCTGGTTCTGGGTGATCGATCCTTCCAGCACATAACTTGCCCCCAGTGCCTGGCCTATGATCTTTACGGTCTCATTGTTGTCGGCGTAATGCGTGGACGACGTATTGGCGATCACCGCCATGCGCTGCGGTGACACCGGTCCGAGCAGATCGATAACCTCGTTGGCGATCGAAGCCCCCAACACGGTATTGTTCCGGTTCGTGGACAGATTTGAAAAAGGCAGGACGGCGATGGTGATCCGGGACCGGACAGCGGGATGTCCGGCGAACAGCCCTGCAGGCATTTTCTGGAAATTGAACAAAATCACAGTTGCGATGGCCGCTGCGGCTACGATCGCCAGCAGCGCGGCTGTGGACCAGCGCCAGCTAGCGCGCTTTGCCGGCGGCACGGGCTTTTGCGGCGGACGGGTTACAGCCGCCTGCTGGCCAGGTACCGGACCCGTGGCCTCGTTCAGGACGCTGACCGGGTGGATGAATTTGTACCCGCGCCTCGATACGGTATGGATGTAGCGGGTGCCGGATGCGCCCTCGTTGAGGGCGATGCGCAATTGGCTGACGCAGGCGCTGATACCCTCCTCGAATTCGACCACGATATTGTCATTCCACAGGTGGCTCCTTATTTCCTCCCGTGAGACGGTGCTGTTGGCGTTGCGCAGCAACAGCTCCAACAGTTTGGCCACTTGCGGACGCAACTGCAGTGTTTTCCCGCCGTCATGCAGTTCGCCGTTGTGCGGCAAGTAGCTGAATTGCCCGAATACGTAGCGGATTCTTGCGGGGCCATTCACAGGGTCCATGACATAAACACCTGGGTGGTGAGCATGGGGTCACGCTGCATGCGCCGGCATCTGGCACAGTGCCCGCGCGTTTCGCTGACCCGGTTCCGGGCACAGCCGCCGGGCTGCATCTGCCGATTTGTATGGTCCGTCAGGTACGCGTTTCCCGCATGACCGGGCGAGCCATGCACTTGTCGGCGCTGGCGTTGCAGCCACCCCAGCGCGGGGCCGGGCGGCCCCGCCCCATGCGGGGCTTCCGTCCGGTGTTTCCCGGCCTGCGCGGCGGGAGCCGGCGCGCATCTCCCGGCTTAGGTGCCTGCGCCACTGAAACCCCCATGAGTGTACTGCTTTTGTCACAGGCGGCGGTTAGCGCTTGGCGCGGATACCGGTGGCCGGGACAGCGCCTGTTGGCGATGTTGATCCTGGTACCCGCCGCAAGCCGACCCGCTACTGTCTTGCGCCTCGGCCGTCCGGCACTACCTCATGGTGTGCGCAGCTCGGGCGAGGATAGCAAGGTGAGGCTCAATTTCTCCGCAGATTGTATCTGCGCCGCAGTCATGCTCTGGGCAATGACGGTCTGCGCCTCCTTGGTATCCAAGCCGCCCTTCTGGGCGAGCAATATCCATGCATATGCCAGCAGCTCATCATGTTGAGCGTCATCGCCGTTGTGGTACATCACCGCCAGGTTGTATTGGGCCGCGGGCAGCCCATGGCTTGCTGCCTTCTGATACCAGAACAGCTCCTTTGCCGGATCTTTTTCGGCCCCTTGCCCGGTGTAATACATCAGGCCGAGCTGGAACTCGGCGTAAGCATTATCGCGTTTTGCGGCGAGTTCGAACCATTTGCGCGCCGTCGTGTAATCCTGCTTGAATCCCTGGCCGTTGAAGTACAACGTACCGAGGTTGTAGGCCGCGGTGGCTATGCCCGTTATCGCCGCGTTCCGGTACCAGTAAGCCGCCTTCTGATAATCCCCCCGGCTCGCCAGCATGACGCCGAGGTTGGATTCCGCCTCCGCATCCCCCAGCTTCGCAAGTTCGGTGGCTTGGGCGATATCCTCGTCGGTGTAGTGCGTGGATCCCACCGGCTTTTCCAGGTAGGCAGGGGTCCGCAGATGGATAACCTGGATTCCAGGCGGCAGATGATCGGCCCAGACCCGGCCTGCCAGGGGGGCGGCACTTAATCCCACAAGACACACTATCATCAGCCTCAGGCCCGGTCGCAGCAGCATGGGTTTGCGAATCATGTTTGGATCCTCCGATCAGCGTCGTTTGAGTGCGCGGGTATTCCAGTGACGACCAGCGGTTGATGGCGATGGATCGTCGC
>JAGWNO010000109.1 GCA_028871235.1 Gammaproteobacteria bacterium | reverse complement strand
GTCCGCGTCGTTGAGCAGCACCTTGGGGGCGAGCGCGGAAAAACCGAATCCGCCGTCCGGCAGATAGGCAATGGCGGCGGCGATGCGCGCCTTGAGATTGCCGATCTGCACGCTGTCACCCACCTTGAGGCCGAGCGTGGTGAGCACCCGGGATTCGACCCACACGCTGCCGGGCGCGGGGATGCCGGAGGTGACCGTGGACGGGCCGAACGGCCGGGCGCTCAACCGCACGTGGCCGCGCAGCGGGTAGTCCATGCTCACCGCGTGCACGTCCACCAGCTGCGTGGCAGCGCCGGCGAGGATCACGGTGGGAAAGTCCATCACCCGCGCGGTCCGCGCGCCCGCCGCCGCGGCGCTCCTGGCGAACGCCGCCGGTATCGGTTCGCCGGATTCGAGCACCAGGTCCGCCGCCAGGCTTTCTCCCGCCTGCTCGATCACCGCCGTCTGTACCCGTGCGGTGAAGAAACCCACGGCGCTCACGGCGGCGAGCGCCAGTGTCAGTGCCGCGGCCATGACGGTGAGTTCGCCGCTCTTCCAGCCGCGGCGGAACTGACGGAAGGACAGCCGCAGCAGCGTCACGCCGTGTTCTCCAAGCGGCCGGCGTGCAGCTTCAGGATGCGGTCGCAGCGTGCGGCCAGTTCAGTGTCGTGGGTCACCAGCACCAGGGTGGTGTGATGTTCAGTGTTGAGTTTGAACAGCAGCTCGATGATGAGGTGACCGGTGGCGGCATCCAGGTTGCCGGTGGGCTCATCGGCGAACAGCAGCTTGGGCCCGGTGGCGTAGGCGCGGGCGATGGCGACGCGCTGCTGTTCGCCACCGGAGAGTTTCTGCGGATAGTAGCCGGCACGTCCGGCGAGTCCGACCGATGCGAGTACGCTGCGCGCGATCTTCTCCGGCTCCGGATGGTTGCCGAGTTCCAGCGGCAGCATCACGTTCTCGAGCGCGGTGAGGCCGGGCAGCAGGTGGAAGGACTGGAACACGAAGCCGATGCCGCGTGCGCGGCGTGCGGCGCGCGCATCTTCGTCGAGTGCGCCCAAGTTCTCGGCGTCGAGCCACACGCCGCCGCGGGTAGGGACATCGAGTCCGGCCAACAGCCCGAGCAGCGTGGTCTTGCCGGAACCGGACGGTCCGACTATGGCCACCGACTCGCCGTATCGAATCGCGAGCGAGACATCGTCGAGGATGGTCAGCACGCCGTCCGGGCTGCTAACCTGTTTGCCCAGATGGTCCGCGCGCAACAGCGCCGTGGCGGAGGAATCCTTGGCCATGATGAGACGTTTCCTTTTCTGTGTGCTGATATGCTTCGCGGGCGCGGCCGCCGCCGCGCCGCGGACCATCCTGGTGATGGGCGACAGCCTGAGTGCCGCCTACGGTATCGAAACCTCCCAGGGCTGGGTAGCCTTGCTGGGGAAGCGCCTGAGAGCGCATGGCTATGACTATACCGTGGTCAATGCCAGCGTCAGCGGCGAGACCAGCGCCGGCGGCCTCACGCGCCTGCCGCAGGAACTCGCCAGCCATCATCCCGTCATCGTCATCCTGGAGCTGGGCGCCAACGACGGCCTGCGCGGACTGCCGGTGGGTGTGATGCAGGCCAATCTGGGGCGGATGATCGCGCTGT
Organism: Gammaproteobacteria bacterium; assembly: GCA_028871235.1. Classification (GTDB taxonomy): domain Bacteria; phylum Pseudomonadota; class Gammaproteobacteria; order Natronospirales; family REEB76; genus REEB76. The sequence goes on along the minus strand of JAGWNO010000109.1, from coordinate 5,351 downwards.
CACGCGCAGCGGGCGCCCAGGTGCTGCTGGCGGGTATCCTGCTGCCGCCTAACTATGGACCGCAGTACACCGGTGAATTCGCCGCGATTTACCCGCGACTCGCTGGAAAATTCCGGGTGCCGCTGGTGCCGTTTCTGCTGGCGGGCGTGGCGGAGCACCGCGAGCTCATGCAGGCGGATGGCCTGCATCCGCTCCCCGTGGCCGAACCGCGGGTGCTCGACAACGTGTGGCCGGTGCTCAAGCGTCTGTTGAAGTCAGCTGCCGGGCCGCGCACCACAGGTGCCGCGGGCGGACGCTGAGGTTTCCGCTCAGCGTTCCGGTACTGGCCCAAGCAGCCGTTCGGCCTCGGCGGCGGGCATCGGCCGGCCGGTGAGAAAACCTTGCACGTATTTACAGCGCAGTTTGCGCACCATGGCGAGTTGCTCCTCCGTTTCGACACCTTCGGCAATGACCGCGAGCCCGAACTGGCCGGCCAGTGCCACGATGGTCTTGACCATTGCTTCGCTGCGTGCCTCCACGCCGAGCTGCCGGGTGAAGGACTGGTCAATCTTGACGACGTCGAACGGGAGATTGTGCAGGTAGCCGAGGGAGGAGTAGCCGGTGCCGAAATCGTCGAGATACAGGGCGATACCGAGTTCTTTCAAACCGACGAGAATGATGCGCACCTCTTCGAGGTTGTGGATCAACAGGTTCTCGGTGATTTCCATGGCGAGGTTCACATTGCGGAGTGTTGCACCGGTGGCCGTGATGCTCTCCGTTACGCGCGTGAGGAAGCGCTCCTCTCGGAACTGCAGCGGTGAGACATTGACTGCGATCTGCAGCCGGCGCCGCCCCTGTCTTTCCCAGTATGCCGCCTGGCGGGCAGCGGTGCGCAGCGCCCAGTCGCCCAGCGGCACGATGAGACCGCAGGATTCCGCCAGCGGGATAAAACGGCCGGGAGGAACCGCTCCGTCCGGACCGGAGGGCCAGCGCGCCAGGGCCTCGAAACCCCGGACATGCCGCGAACCGCTGTCCACCACCGGCTGGTAATGGAGTTCCAGGGTTTCTTCATCGAGGGCTTGGCGCAGCGCCAATTCCAGCTTGCGGTTCTCCTGCAGAGTGAGATTGATCGCCGGCGCGAAGAACACCACGGGTTCGCTGGTCAGCGCATGCAGGGCGCGCTGGGAGAAATCCAGCAGCTGTTCCGCTTCACTGGCGTCGGCGGGGGAAATTGCCACGCCGGCGCGCAGCTTGGGCACTATGGTCTTGCCGGCGACATCCAACTCATGCGGCAACTGTTTGAACATGTGCTCCATGACCCTGCGCACGTCGTCGGGGCTGGCCATGTCGGCCAGCACCATGCAGAAGCGTGTGTCGAGGACGCGACTGGCGATATCCCCGGCGCGCAGCACTTCCCGCAGGTGCACGGCAAACAGCCGCAACAGCTCGTCAGCCGCGACCTGGCCCAGCTCGTCGGCGATCTGATGGAAATTGGTGATTTCCAGCGTGACCACCGCCGCATGACGACCGTTATGAAGCGTCCGGACGAGGAGCGGCCCGACTTGCAGCAGCAGGCCCTGGCGGTTGAACAGACCGGTGAGGGGATCGTAGTTGGCGAGGTAGCCCGCCTGCTGTTCCATCTCCAATGCGTGCAGACCGTAGGCGATATCGGCTGTGAGCTGTTCCAGCAGCGCCAGGTCCTGCGGATTGAAGAAACCGCTATCTGCCGTGTACACCGTGAATACGTAGCGCGGCTTGCCGTCGAGGACGATCGGGAAAGCACAGCCTCCGCCGAAGCCGAGGCGTTTGCCCAGGGGATACCAGGGCGCCAGGCGGGGATCACGCAAAAAATCATTAGTTACCGCCGGCCGGCCGGTACGGAGTGCGGTGCCTACAAGACCCCCGGACTCGGGCGACTCCGCAGCCAGCGAAAGAGAAGCGCCTTCCATATAGTCTGATTCATGCCCGTAATGGGCTATGGCGGTGACGCGCTGCTTCTGCGCGTCCACTTGCCCGACCCAGGCGAGCCGCAATTCACCGTAATCCACCGCGATGCGGCAGGCCTCCTGCAACAGGGTGCGTATATCCCGGGTGCGCAGCTGGGCGCGGGAGATGGCGGTGAGCATGCGCTGGATACGGTTGAATTTATCCGCTTCCCGGGTGCGCTCGGCGAGCGCATCGGTCATGGTGTCGAAGGCACTGGCCACGATTCCCAGTTCATCGCGGCCCGGGGGCAGTCCGGACTTCGCCTGCAGTTCACCGGCGGCGATTTTCTCCGCGGCCTGTCTCAGTGCGGTGGATTTCCGCAGCAGCTGGGTCGCTATAAGCCGCCAGCCGGCAAGCAAGGCCAGCGTGAGACCAATGCCCAAGATGGCCAGGTTGCGCGCCAGCATCAAGCGGGCTGCGGCAAACGCGGTGGCGCGCGGGATGCTGGCGATGGCATAAGCCTGCCCCGTGGCGAGCGCGGCGTAGCCGAATATGGAAGTGTGTCCCGAAGAATCCTTGGCAGTCAGGTCGCCTTTCGGTCCGGCGCCATGGATGCGCTGCAGCACGTCTGCCGGTATCACCTGATCGCCATAACGGTTCAAATCGGCGGGGAAACCGCCGAGATAGCCGCCGTCACTGTCCAGCAGCATGACCCGGCCGCCGGCGGGGATGTCTACTTGCAAGAACGGACTGGCTTTTGTGGAGAGATCAAGAGACGTATACACCACCATGGGGCGGTGTCCGGGCGCGGTGAACGATTTTGCCAGGATCTGGACGGGGCGATGGACGAGGCGCCCCATGATAAAACCGCTCGTTACCACACGTCCTCCGGATGTCAGGGCGGCATGGAAATACGGGCGGTCGCCCAGATACACCGGATCCGAGGAAGGCGGCGCCACGGCGCTGCAGGAGACGTAGCCCCCGGCATTGATGAAGGCCAGGTTCGCCAGATCGTCATGTATGTGGAGGATGCTGCGCAGTTCTGCCGCGCAGGCATTTGGTGCTGCCGTGACCGGTGGAAATTCCGACAAGGTGGTCAACACCGCTTTGGTGCTGGAAATCCGTCTTTCGTAACGGGCTGCCATGGTCGCCGCCGCTTCACGCATCTCGTCGCGCGCGCTGTCTTCCGATGCCTGGCGCTGGACCAGGGCGGTCCAGACGGTCACCACGGTGCCCGGCAGGGCGGCCAGGATAATCAGCACCAGCAGGCGTGTGCGCAGGCTATGCAGCAATGCCGTACGTTTCATATCCGGTTCTCTTTAATGGTACGTCACGGATGCCGGGAAGCTTGGCCCGCATGCGGCCCACCCAGCACGGCTGAAGATGCATTACGGGTTTTAACCTTACGATAATTGCCCTTTTACATCAATTAGTTAAAGAATTATTGAGAATGATTCACGCGGTTTGATTTAGTCTTGTCTTCATGATGCTGTCAAGAAGTGTTTTCTGTCCTAAGTATTCCAGGTCCCGCCACCTGGACCGCCCAATCCAGGATGAGCTGCACCCGCGGTGTGACCAGTTGTAACGCCGCGGCGTAGCTCACCCAGCGGTATTCCATGTGCTCGCGGATGCCGGTGACGGGATTGGCGGTCAAAGTCACCTGGTCCTGACGGGTGCGGGCCAGGTAATAGCGGGCCACCTTGCCGCGGTTGTAAGGCGCCGTCTCCCGGTAGTCCTCTCCCCAGGCGAACTCCAGGTCGGTGAGGCCGGTCTCTTCCCGCACTTCCCGCACCGCGGCCTGCAAGGGCGTCTCCTGCGGCTCCACGGCTCCTTTGGGGAAGTCCCAGTAGCGCCAGGCGCGCAGCAACAGGTAGCGGCGGCCGGCCGGCGTATCGCGCAGCACGGACACGCCAGCGGAGAGACGCGGGCGAGAAGCGGACATGGCAAAAGTATAGAGCCCGCCGCTGGGGGGAATAGAGGGGTAACGGCGGAGAATTTTCAGACCATCTGGCAGATCAGCGTCTGGCGGTAATGCTGCAGGCCACGCACTGATGGCAGACACCCTGGAGATGCGGATACTGGCCATGGGTTTCCCATCCCGGTGCTCGCCCTGCGTGCCGGATTCCGCCGCCGCTGGGTGGCGTGCTCCGGAATGGTGGTGGGAAGCTTCAAGATCGAGGCGGCCTGGCGTGCCGGCAGGCGCAGGCGAAAGCGTCGGCCCGGCAAACGCTGAGACATACGGTAACGCGCTGCAGTCGAAATGACTGCGGTATTCCACAAGGACAACTGTCCCGCCGGCGGCTAGAATGCGGCGCGTGAAGACGCTGCTTGCCCTCCGCCATGTGGCTTTCGAAGACCTGGGTTCTTTCGAGCTGCCATTCGCGCAAGCCGGCTATGCCATCCGTTACGTGGATGCGTCCACGGCGGATTTCGAGGTGCTGGCGAAACAGCCATGGGAACTGCTGGTGGTGTTGGGCGGACCCATCGGCGTCAACGACGCGTACGACTATCCTTTCATCACCGACGAGCTGAAGTTCATTGAGACGCGACTGCGGCGCGAACAGCCCACGCTCGGCATCTGTCTCGGCAGCCAGTTCATGGCGGCAGCGCTGGGGGCGCGCGTGTACCGGGGAAAGACCACGGAAATCGGCTGGCAGCCGCTCACCTTCACCGCTGCCGGCCGCAGTTCGGCGTTGCGGCAGCTCACCGGGCCGGTGCTCCATTGGCATGCGGAAACTTTTGATCTGCCGATGGCTGCCGTGCATCTCGCTGCCACCGATGGCTGCGCGCACCAGGCATTTTCCTGGGGCAAATCCGCACTGGCGCTGCAGTTCCATGCGGAAGTGACCGCGCGCGGCCTGGAGCAATGGTACGTGGGCCACAGCGGCGAGTTGCGCAGCCATGGTCTTGCACCCGCCGTGTTGCGCGCACAGACAGCGCGGCATGCTGAGCTGCTGCGCGGTCAGGCGGCTGCTTTCCTGTACGCCTGGCTGGCGGGCCTGACACCGCTATCAGCGGGGCTGGATATGGATGTCGGCGCGGATCTCGATGTCTGAGCGCAGGCTGTTGGCGATGAAACACTGCTGGTGAGCGAGTTCCAGCATACGCCCTACCTGCTGCTTATCTACATCCCCGATGATCGAAATGCGCGGCTTGAGGATGATACGGGTGATGCGCACCGGCTTGTCGTCCTCCGCCATGAAGCCTTCGGCGGTATCTGCGTATTCCACCACCTCGATGCGCTTGCGTGCGGCGATGGCGAGGAAGGAGAGCATCTGGCAGGACGCCGCCGCCATCACCAGCAGTTGTTCCGGATTGAGCAGCGCCGGATCGCCGTGGAAGGCGGGATCCGATGACAGCGTCAACCTCTGTTCCGCCGGCGGCGCAGTCACCTGGTGGGTGCGGTCGTAGGCTTCATAACCGGCGCCAGTGCCGCCTTTCCAGCT
>JAGWNO010000108.1 GCA_028871235.1 Gammaproteobacteria bacterium | reverse complement strand
CCACAGCAAGTCCACCATGGAAATGGCGAACCAGCTGGTCGGCGTCACCATGAACGAGCCGGGCGTGTCACGCCTGGTGGCGGTGGACGTGGACGAAGCTGTGCGTATCGCCGCCATGTGATCGCAGTATGTGGGAATTACGCCTGATCCTGCTTCTGATCGGCGTGATGTTCGTCGCCGGTGTGTATCTATTTTCCCGCCCGCGCAAGACCCCGACCCGCGGGCTGCAGCGCACCGCACCGGCGTTGCACCATAGTAACCTGCACGAGGCTGCCATCGAGACGGCTGCGCCGGTCATCGCGCCGGCTCCGGTGGTGCAAACGCAAAAGAAAGTGGAACCGCCGGCTACGGGCAGAGTCGGAAAACAGCTGATCCTCGCACTGCACGTCGCACCGCGCACCAGCACTGGTTTCAGCGGTGCCGGCGTGTTGGCTGCTATGCAGGGCGTGGGTTTGCAGTACGGCAATCACAAGGTGTTTCACCGTTCCAGCCGCTCGCAATCGCCGCGATCCATGTTCAGCGTGGCCAGCATGATGGAACCGGGTACATTCGATCTGCAGGTCTTGCCCAGGATGCTGGTTCCGGGATTGACGCTGTTCATGCGGTTACCAGGGCCGGAAAACGGGGTAGCCGCCTATGCGGACATGCTGGCCACCGCACGGGCACTGGCGCGGCGGCTGGACGGCGAAGTACTGGATGATACCCGCAGCACGCTCACCCGGCAGACGGCGCATCATATCCGTGAACGCATCATCGAATTCCAGCGGCAGGCACAGTTGCAGCAGGCACCCTGAATGGATGATATTCATCCACGTCATGATTGGGCCTGATAGATGACGGACCGGCGCAAAGCACGGCAGCGTATCGAGGCACTGCGCCGGGAAATCGGTCAGCATGATTACTGTTATTACGTGCTCGACGATCCGCAGATCCCGGATGGCGAATACGACCGCCTGCTGCGGGAACTGCAGGCGCTGGAACTGGAATTCCCGGACTTGGTCACAGCGGATTCCCCGACCCAGCGCGTAGGCGCCGCACCGCTGCTGGAATTCGCCGAGGTGCGCCACGCCGTCCCGATGCTGTCCCTGGATAACGCCTTCAACGAGGCGGAAGTGCGGGCGTTCGACCGGCGCGTGCGCGAGCGTCTTCAAAACATGGCGCAGATCGAGTACGTAGCCGAACCCAAGCTGGACGGACTCGCCATCAGCCTGTTGTACCGACAGGGCGTGCTGGTGCGCGGCGCTACCCGCGGCGATGGCACCACCGGCGAAGAGGTGACCCAGAACGTGCGCACCCTGCCCTCGATACCGTTGCGCCTGTTGGGAAAGGGATACCCGGAAATACTGGAAGTGCGCGGTGAGGTGTTCATGCCGCGGAGCGGCTTTGCGGCCCTCAACAGGCGCGCCGCGCAGCGTAATGAAAAGACTTTCGCCAATCCGCGCAATGCCGCCGCCGGAAGTCTGCGCCAGCTTGACCCGCGGGTCACCGCAGAACGGCCGTTGGAGTTTTTCTGTTATGGCACCGGGCAGGTGCGGGATGGCGAGCTACCTGACCGGCACAGCGCCATCCTGGCGCGTTTCCGCGATTGGGGCCTGCGCATCAATCCGGAAATAGACAGCGTCTCGGGCATGGACGGCTGCCTTGAATATTACCGGCGCATCACCGCAAAACGCGCCACGCTGCCCTATGCCATCGATGGCGTGGTGTACAAGGTGGACCGTCTCGATCTGCAGCAGCAGCTCGGTTTCGTGGCGCGTGCCCCGCGCTGGGCCATCGCCCACAAGTTCCCGGCGGAAGAAGCCATGACCGTACTCAAGGCGGTGGAATTCCAGGTGGGCCGCACCGGCGCGCTTACTCCGGTGGCGCGGCTGGAGCCGGTGTTCGTGGGCGGCGCCACCGTCAGCAACGCCACCCTGCATAACATGGACGAGGTGGAACGCAAGGACGTGCGCGTCGGTGACACCGTAATCGTGCGCCGCGCCGGTGATGTGATTCCGGAAGTGGCGGGCGTGGTGTTGGCCAAACGCCCGCAGCATGCCGCACGGGTGCGGTTGCCGCACAGATGTCCGGTATGCGGCTCGGCAGTCATCCGTCCGGAGGGCGAGGCGGTGGCGCGCTGTACAGGCGGCTTGTTCTGCGCCGCCCAACGCAAGGAGCTCATCCGCCATTTCTCCTCGCGTCGAGCCATGGATATTGAGGGTCTAGGCGAAAAACTGGTGGATCAGTTGGTGGATGCCGGCCTGGTCAAGACGCCGGCGGATATTTTTACATTGACCGCCGCGCGGTTGGCAGCGCTGGAACACATGGGGGAAAAATCCGCACAGAAACTGGTGATGGCTATCGAGCGAGCGCGGCACACGACTTTCCAGCGCTTTCTGTATGCGCTCGGCATCCGTGAGGTAGGCGAAGCCACCGCCGCGCTGCTGGCACAATATTTCGGCACGCTGGAAGCATTGCTGGCAGCGGATGAATCGGTGCTGCAGCAGGCACCGGATGTGGGGCCGGTGGTGGCGGCTGCCATCGCCGCTTTTTTCCGCGAGCCCCACAACCGTGAGGTTATCAGTGCCTTGCGCGAGGCCGGTGTTCAGTGGCCGGAACAGGCACCTGCCGGGCGTACCGGACCGGGAGCACTGTCAGGCATGACTTTCGTATTGACCGGCACGCTGACAGTCATGTCGCGTGATGAAGCCAAGCGGCGCATCCAGGCGCTGGGCGGCAAGATCACCGGCAGCGTGTCGAAGAAAACCGATTACCTGGTGGTAGGTGCGGAACCTGGCTCCAAGCTGGCGGAAGCACAGCAGCAGGGCGTGGCGCTGCTGGATGAGCAGGCTTTCCTCAAGCTGCTGCAGGCTTGATGTCAGCCGGTTGGATTTGGATATAAAATAACCACCTGACAGACGAGGCAGATAAAATGGGCGCGGGGCCGGCGATAAAATCATGAGCATGCGGCGCGTGGGGGTTCTGCTGCTTGCATTTACAGCCCTGGCTGTGAGTGCCTGCAGCACGGTGCTGGCGCCGGATTTCGGCGTGCGCGAAGGTCGGCTCGCGCCTTGTCCGCCACGCCGCGATTGCGTGTCCACGCAGGATCAGGATCCGCAACGCTACATTGCGCCACTCACCTATACCAGCACCCGCGACCAGGCCCGTACTGATCTCATCGCGGCGGTCAATTCGGCTGGGCCGGGGAATATCGTTTCCAGCCACCGCAATTATTTGCGAGTCGCCTATCCAACCAGCGACAGGACCGATCGCGCCTCCGAATATTATTACCAACCGGCGAATGCGGTGGACGAGGTGGAGTTCTACCTGGTGCCGGGTATGCACATGATCGAGATGCGCTCCATCGCGCGTCTCGGCCTGCTGGATATCGGTGCCAACCGCGCGCGCCTTGAAAGACTGCGGGCCGTGTTTAATGCGCTGCAACAGCAGCGTGGTTGAGCAGGCCGGCGCCAACGGCCAGCGTTGCGGCTGGCCGTTGGCTTTATCAACAACTACCCCCGTGGGCTGATCACGGTTTGGTGGCGGGCGGCGTGCCGGGGGCGGCCGGAACGACCGTTTTGGCAGTGGCCGCGGCAGGCAGATTCATGTCCACTTTGGCGGAACCGCGCAAACTGTTGATGTAGGCTTCCACCGCCTTGCCCTGCAGCTCGTTCATGAGCTGGTCGCGAACCGAATCCATGCTTGGCGGCGGTAATGCCCGGGTGTCCTCCAGTTGGATGACGTGCCAACCGAACTGGGTGTGCACCGGCTGCTTGGTGTATGCGCCTTTCTTGAGCTGCATCAACGCCTGGGAAAATTGCGGCACCATATCCGCCGGGCTGAACCAGCCCAGTTCGCCGCCGTTCTTGGCGGAGCCATCCTTGGAATACTTCTCCGCCAGCTTGGCGAAACTGGCGCCGTGGTTCAGCTGGGTGATGATATCCTGCGCCTGTTTCTCGTCCGCCACCAGGATGTGGCGTGCGCGGTATTCCGTGCCGGGCATGGACTGGATGCGTGCCTGGTATTCAGCCTTGAGCTGCGCATCGGTGACGGGATGCTGGCTCAGGTACTGCTGCACCATCTCCTGGGCCAGCAGTCCGGCCTGTTGCACCTGCAGGTCGGCCGCCACCTTGGGGTCCTTGGTTAGTCCGGTCTTTTTCGCCTGTTGCGCCAACACTTGCATGTCCACGAGGCGATTCAGCACCAGCTGGCGCTTTTGCTGGTCCAGCTGCGGTTCCTGGCCTCCGGCCAGGCTGCGCACGTAGGCACGGAACATGTCATTGGTGATGGGTGTGCCGTTCACGCTAGCGAGCACGCTGGAGGTGTCGGCCGTGTTCTGCTTCGCGGAGCAGGCAGCCAGCGCCGCAATAGCGGCGATAAGCAGGATGGAGCGGATGGGCATACGCATGGAAGTTCCTTGTGGAGTGAAAAGCTAAGGGGATTCGCCGGGGGCCAGCGCTTTGATGCTCAGGGCATGCACGTCAGTTTTCAGGAGATCAGCGAGCGCCGCGTACACCATGCGGTGGCGTTGCAGCTGCGGCTGGGTGGCGAACGCCATGGAGACGATACGCACGTGGTAGTGTCCCTCACCGGCATGGGCATGTCCGGCATGCAACGCGCCATCATCGCGGATATCCAGCTCCAGCGGCCTGAAGGCGGCCTGTAGCTGTCGGCGGATACGGCTGCTGAGTTCCGGATTCACGGCAGCACCTTGCGGAACGGCTTGACGGTGACGTGCGCATACACACCTGCGGCTCCGTAGGGATCCTCATCCGCCCAGGTCTGGGCTGCAGCCAGTGACTGGAATTCCGCCACCACCAGGCTGCCGGTGAAACCGCCCGGACCAGGGTCTTCCGCATCGATCGTCGGATGCGGACCCGCCAGCAGCAGACGACCGGCATTTTTCAGTTGTTCGAGCCGTGCCAGATGCGCTGCCCGCGCCTGCGTACGCTTCGCCAGGCTGCCGGGCACATCCTCGGATATGATGGCGTACCACATACTCAGGATATATTCTCCGTCTCGATGTGGCGGCTCATGTATAACGCCTGTGATACCACGAATACCAGCATGGCTCCGGTGGACCACCATACCTTGAATTTTACCCAGTCAGCGGTATCGAAATGGTAGAGCACGTAGACGTTCACGCTGCCCAGCAGCAGGAAAAAACTGGCCCACATGAGATTGAGCCGCTTCCATACCGGTGCCGGCAACCTGATCTGGGCATCCAGCATGCGCTGCACCAGCGGACGCCGCATGAAGTGGGTGGCGATGAACACGCCGCCGAACAGCCATTCTATTATTGAAAACTTCCACTTGATGAATACCGGATCGTGCAGCAGCAGGGTGACGCCACCCAGCAGCAGCACCAGTATGGTCACGGCGAGCGGCAACGGCTCAAATTTTCGGGTACGCCAGAATGACGCTGCCAGCACCAGCACGCTCCCAGCCATGAGCACGCCGGTGGCGAAGAAGATGCCTTTCCACAGGTAACTGGCGAAAAACGCGCCGAGTAGCAGGAATTCCAGGGCAGCGGACATGGACGGCGATGGTGGCGATAAAGGACGTTATCATAGCGCATCCGCCCGATACGCGGCGGGCACCTGAGCGGTTTTCCAGCCGACGATCCTGATGAGCCAGTTTTTCAGCATACATCCGCTTGATCCCCAGCCCCGGCTGGTGCACCGCACAGTGGAGATCCTGCACGCCGGCGCGGTGGTGGTTTACCCCACCGATTCCTGTTATGCCCTGGGTTGCCTGGTGGGCGATAAGACTGCCATGGAGCGCATCCGTGCCATCCGCGCCGCCGGCCGCGACCACAATTTCACGCTGGTGTGCCGCGATCTGGCGGAGATCGCCAGCTACGCGCGGGTGGATAACCCCACCTTCCGGCTGCTGAAAGCCTGCACGCCGGGACCGTATACCTTCATCCTGCGCGCCACCCACGGGGTGCCACGCCGGCTGCAGCATCCTAAACGCAAGACCATCGGCATCCGCGTTCCGGCACACCGGGTTCCACAGGCGATCCTTGCGGAGCTCAGGGAGCCCCTCATGAGTTCAACACTGATCATGCCTGGTGAGGATACGCCGCTGACCGACCCGGAGGAGATGCGCGCGCGTCTGCAGCACTTGGTGGAATTGGTCATCGATGGCGGTCCCTGCGGATTCGAGCCCACTACGGTAGTGGACCTGTCAGGCGACAGGCTGGTGCTGGCGCGCATCGGTCGGGGTGATCCGGCACTATTCCAGCCAGGCTGAAGGCGCGGGGCGACCCTGTATAATGGGCCGATGCCTGAGTTCAACCTGATTCAGAAAATTATCATCTGGGCCCCGCCGGTGCTGTTCGCCATCACCCTGCATGAAGTCGCCCATGGCTGGGTGGCCAACCGCCTGGGAGACCCCACGGCGCGCATGCTGGGCCGGCTGACAGTAAACCCGCTCAAGCACATCGATCCGCTGGGCACCGTGATCATCCCGGCGCTGTTGTTCTTTACCACCGGTTTCGTCTTCGGCTGGGCCAAGCCGGTGCCGGTGAGCCCCCGCAATTTCAGAAACCCGCGCAAAGGCATGGCTATCGTGGCCTTGGCCGGACCCGTGGCCAACCTGTGCATGGGCATCGCCTGGGCGGCGCTGGCCTGGGTGGTGGCGCTGTTCAACCGGCCGTCCCTGGCGCCGCTGTTCTACATGGGGATCGCCGGTGTCAGCGTCAACGTGGTGCTGATGATCCTGAATCTTCTGCCGGTACCGCCGCTGGATGGCGGGCGGGTGCTGGCGGGTGTGTTGTCCTCCTCCGCTGCGCGTCTCATGGATCGCATCGAGCCCTATGGTTTATTCATCATCGCCGCGCTCATGTTGACCCATCTGCTGGATTACCTGCTGGGCCCGCCCATCTTCTGGTTGCAGAGCCTGCTGCTGTCGCCGCTTACCGGCCTGTCCTAGGAGGACCTGTTGAATTCCATTCCGTCTGACAATCAACGCGTGCTTTCGGGGATGCGGCCCACGGG
>JAGWNO010000107.1 GCA_028871235.1 Gammaproteobacteria bacterium | reverse complement strand
CGCGCAACCCGCAACGACAAGTGTAAACGATTGGAATGCCGTGCAAGTGTCAGGCAGACGTCCACTGCGAAGACTTGTGAACATAAAACCGCGGCAATCGCGTTATGTTTAGAAAATCCGCCGCGGGTTGCACATAAGGTCAACGCCGGCCGCCTTGATTCCCCCTGGGACACACACCGCGGATGCGGTCATCCGCACGGATGCCGCCGGTCACTCACTCCATGAGTTCCACCAGCGTCTCCACGGAAGGGAACTCGTCGATCTGCCGCAACGGCTGGCGGCTGTCGGGGCGGCGCATGGCGATGGTGTGACGGATGCCGTAATCGCGGGCGGCGCGCAGCACCGGCAGGCTGTCATCGGCCAACAGGCTCATGGCCGGATCGAAACTTTCCGTCTCCCGCAGGCTGCACCAGAAACCCGCGGTCTCCTTGGGAGTGCCGAATGCATGCGCCGAGATGATCCGGTCGAAATAGCGGTCGATGCCGGTGTGTTCCAGTTTGAGGGAAAGCGCGTCGGCATGGGCGTTGGTCACCAGCACCAGCCGCCGGCCGCTGTGCCGCACGCTGCGCATGAATTCCTCGGCATGCGGCAGTATGCGGATGAGATGCCGCACCTCGCGCTTGAGCGCCACGATGTCCAGCTCAAGTTCCCGCGACCAGTAATCCAGGCAGTACCACTGCAAGGTACCTTCCATGCGCCGGAAGCGCGGCAGCAGCGTCGCCATTGCCTGCCGGCTGTCCATGCCATGCAGTTCGCCGAAGCGCAGTGGGATGTGTTCCATCCAGAAATAATTGTCGAAATGCAGGTCCAGCAGGGTTCCGTCCATGTCCAGGAACACGGTACGCACGGCGGACCAGTCCGGGAGAGTTCTTGCGGGCGCGCTCATGGCGGTTATCATATACTGCGGTTTCCAGATGCGCAGTGCGCGTCAGCCACGCAAACACCATCCTGTGACGCACGCCGGTAATCAGCTGTTGGCTCCGCTGCTGGACCTCGCCGTGGCGGCCGGCCGGCGTATCCTCGAGATCTACGCCACCGACTTCGAGATAGCGGTGAAATCCGACCGTTCGCCGGTGACCGCCGCGGATCTGGCGGCGCACCAGGTGATCCTCGCCGGCCTGCAGCGCCTCACCCCGGACCTGCCGGTGCTCTCGGAAGAATCCAGCCACCTGCCCTACGCGGAGCGCCGCCACTGGGACAACTACTGGCTGGTGGACCCGCTGGACGGCACCAAGGAATTCATCAGCAGGAACGGCGATTTCACCGTGAACATCGCCCTGGTGGAGCGCGGTGAACCCATAGTGGGCGTGGTGCATATCCCGGTGGAGCACACCAGTTACTACGGCTGCATGGGCGTGGGCGCTTTCCGCCGCGACCGCGACGGCGCGGCACGGGCCATCCATGTGCACACGCTCACCAGCGGTCCGGTGCGGGTGGTGGCGAGCCGCTCCCATCGCGGCGAACTGCTGGACGGCTATCTGGAGAAACTCGGTCCGCACCGGATCGTGTCACGGGGCAGCGCCCTGAAATTCTGCCTGCTGGCGGAGGGCCTGGCGGACGTGTATCCGCGTCTCGGGCCCACTTCCGAATGGGACACGGCCGCCGGCCACGCGGTACTCATCGCGGCCGGCGGCCAGGTCATGGCGGTGGATGGCGCGCCGCTGCGCTATAACAGCAAGGAATCCCTGCTGAACCCGCATTTCATCGCCTGCGCGGATCCGGCTCGGGACTGGCGGCGGTACCTGTAAATCAAAGATGCCGGCTTGCGCCGGCATCTGCGATTTCAATTATTCCCGCCAAGCATGCCTTTTTTCAGCTTCTCGGTGGGCGGATGGGGCCCCACGTAGACATTTAGCACCGCACGGCCGAATTCATCGCCGCTCACGCTGCCCACGAGCTTGCCGTCGCGGGTGACGCTCAGGCCGGTACCGGGCACGTAATCCATGACGATCTCATCGCCTTTTTTGGCATCCTCGAACAGCGCGACGAATTGCCGGGCCTGCGGCTCCAGCCGCGCATAGTCATCCCGGTTATTGGCCTTGAGATCGTCGAACCAATGGTCGGCGAACTGCGCATGGGATACGTCGTGCAGCATATGCATGACCACGCGGTACGGCCCCTGCTCCGCCATCACCGCCGCGGGCGTGGTGGCCTTGCTGGGCAAATACAGTCCGCCGACGTAGACGTCCACGAAGAAAACCTCCCGCAGCCCCATGCCGTTGAGCGTGAGGGTGGTGCCGCCCACGCTGGCGGTATCCGGCAGGGTCACGCCTTCAAGCGTGGCAGCTTGGGCGCCCATGAGCACGCCCGCAGTCAGGAACACCGGTATTAACAGCAGCTTTTTCATGGCCATCCCTCGCGATGAATCATTTCTCCGTCAAGCCTAACATGCCGGCGGACCGTCTGGCACCGGCGCTGACCGGTTTGAGATAACGCGCGAAAAATGCCAGGGTGCGCCTCCAGGCATCGGCCGCCGCCGCGGGTCGATAGTTGCCGCCGGAGGGGTTGGCGAAGGCGTGGCCCGCACCCGGATAGATATGGATCTCCGCGTGCACATGCGCCTGTTTCAGCGCCGCCTCGAAGGCCTGCACATCCGCCGGGGTGATGCCTTGGTCCTCGGCACCGAAGAAGCCCATGAGCGGCATCTTCAGTTTCGCCAGGCTGCTCACGTCCGTCACCGGCCGGCCGTAGTACATCACCGTCGCCGCGATCCTGTCGGGCAACATCAGCGCCGTCTGCAGGGACCAGCCGCCGCCGAAACACCAGCCGATAACGCCGACACGGGTGGCGTGTCGCGTGGCATGCAGATAGCCATAGGCCTGCCTGAGGTTATCCGCCGCCGCGCCGGGAGCGGACATCACAGCGCCCATCAGGCGCTGCGCTGCTGCCGGTGTGGCCGCCGTCTGACCGCCGTAAAGATCCACCGCCAGCGCCAGGTAGCCCTCGCCGGCCAGCTGGTCCGTCATGCGGCGGATGTTGTCGTTCAGGCCCCACCATTCATGGATCACGATGATGGCCGGCAGCGGTCCCCTGGCATGCAGCGGTTCCGCAACATAACCACGCACCGCTTTGCCGTCCACCTTGGCGTACACCACCATCGAGCCCCGCACCGGGGCGGCGGGTGGAACCGCGGAAACGGGGCTCTCGACGGGCGCATCATGGGCGTGCATCGCCAGCATGCTCACCAGATACTGCTGGTCGGTCATGGCGGCGGGCGGCTGGGCCCACGCCCCAGCCGGGAATGCGCACACCCAGGCCGCAAGCAGAGACGCAAATGATGCACGCATGACTTTCTCCCTCGTATACCGCGAAACGCCGGGTCAGCGGGCGCCGGGCTCATTCGCCCCGATAGACGCAACCCGAAGTGCAGGTTTCCGCGATCACCAGCTTGGACAAGCCGGGCAGCGCCGGCTTGAGGCGCTGCCAGATCCAGCGCGCCAGGTTCTCGCTGGTGGGGTTGTCGAGACCCTGCACCTCGTTCAAATAGCGGTGGTCGAGCATCTCGAACACCGGCGCGAAGGCCTGCTTGAGATCGGCGAAATCCATGATCCAGCCGCTGCGCGCCTGCACCTCGCCGGCGACATGGATCTCCACGCGGAAAGAATGGCCGTGCAGGCGGCTGCACTTGTGGCTGGCCGGCAGGTTCGGCAACCGGTGTGCAGCCTCGATGTGAAAGACCTTGAAGATTTCCATCAATCCGCCGGCATGCAGGGAAAGCGACACGCATAGAATGCTGCCGGTATTCTAACCGAGGAGCGGCCTTGCCGGGCTTGCCGGTCCAAGGCCCGCCGGGCCGCCGCTTGCGCCGCTCCCGGCCCTCTCGTATGGTGACATACCTCGCCGCTCCGCTGCGGCCGGGCCGCCGCACCATGGAAACAGAATCACGCCATGAACTTCGCGCCAAACTCGAACAGCTGCGCGTCGAGCATCGCGACCTGGACCTGGCCATCAGCCGGCTGGCGGAAGACCCACTCACCCATGAGCTGCAGCTGAAGCGCCTGAAAAAACGCAAACTGCAGATCAAGGACTACATCGCCAAGCTGGAAAGCCGGCTCATCCCCGACCTCGACGCGTGATCGATCTGCACCTCCACTCCCGCGCCTCCGACGGCGCCCTGACACCCGCGGAACTGGTGCAGCTCGCCGCCGCGCGCGGCGTGCGCCTGCTGGCCCTCACCGACCACGATTGCACCGACGGCCTGGCGGAAGCGGATACGGCCGCCCATGCCGCGGGCATCGAGTTCGTGCCCGGCGTGGAGATTTCCGCCAGCTGGGAACACCACACCCTGCACATCGTGGGCCTGTACATAGATGCGGAAAATCCGCAGTTGCAGGCGGGCCTGGCAAGGCTGCGGGAAATACGCGTCACGCGCGCCCAGGAGATCGGCCGCCGGCTCGCGGCCCGCGGCATCGCCGATGCGCATGCCGGTGCGCAGCGACTGGCCGGCGGCCAGGTGGTGACACGCAGCCACTTCGCACAGTACCTGTGTGAAAGCGGTCACGCGCGTACGCTGAACGAGGCCTTCAGGAAATTCCTGGGACGCGGCAAACCGGGTCACGTGGCGACCATGTGGGCGAGCCTGGAGGAAAGCATCGGCTGGATCCATGCTGCCGGCGGCAAGGCGGTGCTGGCGCATCCGCTGCGCTATGACATGACCCGCAGCCGGCTGATGCGGGCGCTCGCCGCCTTCAGGCAGGCCGGCGGCGACGCCATGGAAGTGATCTGCGGCCGCGACAATCACGATGCGACCGCGACGGCGGCCCATTACGCCGGGCGTTTCGGTCTCGCCGCTTCCGTGGGCTCGGATTTCCACAACCCGGCGACGCCGTGGAATCTGCCGGGCATCGAGGCCGCGCTGCCGGACAATCTCACGCCGGTATGGCAGTGCTCTTAGGCATTGCGTGTGGGAGCGACGGTCTCCGTCGCGATGTGTGAAGGAATCGCGGCGAATATCGCCGCATCCCACAGTGGATGCTAGTCCGCAGCAGCAACGGGATCACCCGTCAGACTGAACACCCGCGCTTCGATGAATACTTTCACCAGGTCCGCATCCAGCTTGCCGTGCTTGGCCTCGTCCTCGAGAATCGCGAAAGCCCGCTCCGTGGACAGGGACTTCTTGTAGGGGCGGTCCGCGGCCGTCAGCGCATCATAGATGTCCGCCACCGTCATGAGCCGCGAGGGGAACGGGATATCCGCCTGGGTGCGGCCGCGGGGATAGCCGCTGCCATCCAGCTTCTCATGGTGCGCGCCGGCGATCTCGGGGATATCCGCCAGATCCTCCGGCCAGGGGATGCGCCGCAGGAAGTTGTAGGTGTGCACCACGTGGGATTCGATCTCGCGCCGTTCCTCCGACGTGAGGCTGCCGCGCGGGATGGACAGCACCCGGTGTTCGTCTTCCGTAAGCAGCGGCTTACCCTCGCCCGCCAGCCGATACATCGCCGCGGTGGTCAGCTTGTCGCTGGGCTCGCGCTGCAGTATCTCGGGTTCGTTGGCCTCCCGGATCGCCGTCCAGTAGGCCTCCAGCGCCGCCAGCTTGTGCGCCAGTTCCTGTTCGATGGCCAGGCGCCGTTCGGGCGAATCCTTGCCGCCGCGCAGCATGACCAGCTGCTGCGCCAGCGCGCGGTGTTTGAGGCGCTCCACCTCCACGGCGATGCGCCCGCGGATCGCCAGGTAATGCTCCCGGGTGAGCTTGTGGGCCTTGACCAGCACGTGCTCGCGCACCCCGATCTTGCCGAAATCGTGCAGCAGCGCCGCGTAGCGCAGCTCACGCAGCTGCCGGTGGTTGAAATGCGCGTCGCGGAAACGCGCGATGCCGGAGCGCGGCAAGGCATCCGCGAGGCCGGTGGTGAAACGCGCCACCCGGAAGGAGTGGCCGCTGGTGGTGGGATCGCGCTGCTCGATGGCGGTGACCGAGGCCACCACGAAACCCTCGAACATGTCCTCGATGGCCAGCAGCAGGCGGTTGTTCTCGATGGCCACCGCCGCCTGACTGGCGAGCGCGCGCAGCAGCGGCACGATGTCGTCGGTGAACGGCAGGGTCTCGGCCGGCGTGGCCTCGGGGCTGGTCAGTTTCGCGGCCGGATCACGCTTGCGGTTGATGAATTCGATGCCGCCGATGATGTCACCCGGGGGGGCGCGCAGCGCCACGGTGTAGATGGAGGTGGTGCGGTAGCCGAACTGCTTGTCGAAGGCGCTGTTGAACGTCCAGGGCAGCTCCGGCGGCAGCTCGTAGACATCGGCGACGTTGATCTCGTTGCCGGTCACCGCCACGTAGCCGGCAATGGAAGCGGTATCGAACGGCAGGCGCTGCTCCTGGAAGGGGAAGTGCACCGATTCGTTCTGGGCGAGGCGCACCACCAGTTCCGGCGGTGCATCGCGGCGTTTCTCCACCAGGAAGATGGTGGCGGCGTCGCAACCGGCAAGCCGCCGGGCTTCGGTGAGGATCATCTCCAGCAGCGCCTGGTGGTTGCGTTCGTTGGAGAGCGCCAGGCCCACTTCCGTGAGCTGGCGCACGTGCCGGCGCTGGCCGGCCATGGCCGCCGCCAGTCTGAGCGTGCTCACGATGGCGGTCACGGGCCAATGATTGGCAATCCGTATATCGCCCGTTCCCTTCAGGGATTCATCCGCCACCACCACCGCGTCCCGGGCGGCAGCCTGCCATTCTCCGCGTGCGGCCTTGCCTCGCAGCATCCGCGGTGTCAGGCACAGGACGGCACAATTGCGTCCGGCCAGGTCTTCGGGAGTGCGTACGGAGATTACGCCGAGGCCGGCCGCCGCGAGAGCCTGCAGGGTGTCAGCGGAAAAATAGTCGGCGGCGACCGCCACACTGGCCGTGACAGCGGCAGTCTCGCCGGTATTCACAGCGTTAACACGCCGCTCAGGCATCGCCGGCAGCGGCGCGTGCCCGCGGCCTGGTATTGAGCAGCTCTTCCACCGATACGCTGGCCACCAATACGTCGTCCTCCGCATTGTCGGTGGACTCCGCCGCCAGCCAGTTCTGGCGCGGCACATCCCGCGCGC
>JAGWNO010000106.1 GCA_028871235.1 Gammaproteobacteria bacterium | reverse complement strand
CGAGCGTAATCGGCCAGCAGCGCGCTAACGCCGGCGTTACTGTGGGCGCCGCCGGTAATGTGCAGGTCGACGCCGTGTCTGTGCAAATCATCGGCGGCGAAATACATGTGCCCGTGCAATGCCTGGGCTATGCCGCCGGTCACGATCTCCGCCAGCCGCCAAGCGTTGCCCAGCAGTCGCGCTGCTTGGAAAGCTTCAGTGGAGGCCGCGCCGTTCAGCGCGACCGTGAGTTCCGCCAGCGCACCGGCATGGCGGTAACACTGGCGTTTCACGTCCTCGAAGCTGGCGCAGCCCGCGGCCGAGACATCCATCTGCACGCCGGCGATGATGGCATGGAAGCAGTCATGCTGTGCAGCCAGTCGCGGGACGAAAGGGGTTAACTGCCGTGTCAGCGGGTGGCGCGGGTGACCGGCATAGAGCGCATCGATTTCTTCCTCCCACCAGCCGAGCTTGGCCGAGGCCACGCCGCGGTCACTGCATTCACGCTGGATCTCGCGGATTTCAACATACACGGCGAACAAAGCGGTGAGGGCATGGCGTTGTGCCGCCGGCGCAAACAATGTCGCGAGGCGCAGATCGGCGGGCGCATCGACGAGCTTGCGCCGCGCTTCCTCGCCGGGATTCATGTGCGTTCATCATCGCCACGGCCGGTGAGCCGGGGTGCGATGTCCACCGGTTCGAGGGAGGGGATGTCCTTGCGGGCCTGCACACCCAGTTCCGTGAAACGGCGGGCCGCCGGCAGCACCTGGCGCTCCAGCGAACCGACGGCGTCATTGAAGCTCTTCACGCTCTTGTCGAGAGTGCCGCCCAGGCGCTCCAGGTGCTCGGCGAAGGTGGCGAGGCGCTGATGCAGGGTCTCGGCGAGCACGCGGATCTGCTGGGCATTCTCGGCGAGCGCCACCTGCCGCCAGCCATAGGCCACAGCCTTGAGCAGTGCCACGAAACTCGTGGGCGTAGCCAGCATCACTCTCTGCCGCAGTGCCTCTTCGATGAGATTCGGTTCCCGGTCCAGGGCCGCCGACAGGAACTGGTCGCCGGGGATGAACAGGATCACGAAGTCCGGGCTGTGCTCGAACTGGTCCCAGTAACGCTTGCTGGCCAGCTCCCTGATGCGTTCACGCACTTTGCGCGCATGCTGCACCAGATGCGCGATCCGTTGCTCTTCATTGTGCGCCTCGATGGCGGCAAGATAGCTGTCCAACGGCGTTTTGGCATCCACTACCAGCTCGCGCTCATCCGGCAGGCGCACCACCATATCGGGCCGCAACGCGCCATCCTCGCCGCTGCGGCTTTCCTGTTCATAGAAATCGCAGCGGTCCACCATACCGGCGATCTCCGCCAGCCGCCGCAGCGTCAGTTCGCCCCAGCGGCCGCGTACCTCGGGGCGGCGCAGCGCGTTCACCAGGTTGCGGGTCTCGGTCTCCAATTGCTGCTGACCCTGGGCCATGAGCTGCAAGTGGTTGGCGATACTGCCGAAGGATTCCTTGCGCTCTTTCTCGATCTCGCGCATCTGTTCCCCGGTCTTCTTGAGCGTCTCGTTGATGGGCTTCACCAACTCGGCGAAAACCTGCTGTCTTTTCTCCAGTTCGCCCCGGGCTTCCGCCTGGAATTTGCCCAGGTTCTGCGTGGCCAGATCGATGAACGCCTGGTTGTTGCTGCGCAGCACGTCGCTGGCCAGCGCCTTGAAGGTGTTCTCCAGTTGTGCGCCGGCCAGCGCGGCGAGCTCCCCGCGGTGACGGCGGTGCAGCCACAGGGAAACGGCCGTGGCGGCAACGCCGCCAACCAGGATGCCGGCAAGGAGATAGATGAGTGTCACCGTCTGTTCCGTCATTGCGATGCCGGGAGTGCATACTGCTGCAGCCAGGTCAACAGGTCCGCGGGTTGTGCGAGCAGGCCGTCCGCATCCCAGTCATGGGGGTTTTCCTCAGCGCCAATATAACCGTACAGGGCCACCAGCGCATGCATGCCGGCGGCGCGGGCCGCCTGGATATCGCGTTGCGCATCACCCACATACACGGTTTCCGCCGTTTTGGCTTTGCAGAGTTCGCAGGCATGCAGCAACTGGTCAGGATGGGGTTTGCGGCGGGCGGTGGTGTCGCCGCTCACCACGCAGGCCGCGCGCCGCTCCAGGCCGAAAGCCGCAAGCAGCGGCGTGGTGAGGAACCCGGGCTTGTTGGTCACCACGCCCCAGCGCCGGCCTTCGCGCTCGAGCCTGTCGAGGACCGCGGCGATGCCGGGGAAGCAGTGCGTTTCATCGGTGAGCCGGGCGGCATAGATGTCGAGCAACTGCCGACGCAGTCCTGGGTAGCGTGCATCACCGGGGGTGATGCCGAAGCCGAGATTGAGCAGCGCCGGCGAGCCGTGGGAGACCACCGGCCGGATGAGCGACTGTGCCAGCGGTGGCATGCCGTGGTGGCTGCGCTGGGCATTGAGGGCGGCGCCGAGATCCGGCGCCGTGTCCAGCAGCGTGCCATCCAAGTCGAAAAGGATGAGTTGCACGGACCCGCTCATGCGGCACGCGCGCAGTGCAGGAAATAATTCACGCCTACATCGGTACTCAAGGCATACCGGCGGGTCAGCGGATGGTATTGCAGGCCATCGAGATTGCGCAGTTGCAGACCAGCGCCACGCGCCCAGCCGTCCAGTTCTGAAGGGCGGATGAACTTGGCGTATTCGTGGGTGCCGCGCGGAATCAGTCGCAGCAGATATTCACCGGCGACGATGGCCAGCAGAAAGGCTCTGGCGGTGCGATTGAGGGTGGAAAAGAACACATGTCCGCCGGGGCGTACCAATGTCGCACAGGCGCGCACCACCGCGGCCGGCTCCGGCACGTGCTCCAGCATCTCCATGCAGGTCACCACAGCAAACGTCGCCGGGTTCTCTGCGGCCAGCGCCTCGGCGGTAATCTGCCGATAGCTGACCTGCAGACCGGATTCCCCGAGATGCAGCCGCGCCACCGCCAGTGGTGCCTCGGCCATGTCGATGCCGGTGACTTCGGCACCGCGGCCCGCCATGGCCTCGGTGAGCAGGCCGCCACCGCAGCCGATGTCCAGCACACACTGGCCACGCAGGCTGCCGGCGTGCTGTTCGATATAGGCGAGCCGCAATGGGTTGATCGCATGCAGCGGACGGAACTCGCCGCCGGGATCCCACCAGCGGGATGCCAGCGCGTCGAATTTGGAGATTTCACGCGCATCGACGTTGGTGCGTGGGGTATTCATGCCGGTATGGCCGCGATTGTCGGCTCGTGGGAGATCCGCTGTTGCCAAGCTACTGCCTTGGCACGGACCGCATCGATATGCATGCGCGTCAGCGTACCGTCGCGCACCAGGCGCTGACCGGCGACCCACACATCGCTCACCTGCTGTCGGCCGGTTGCGTACACCAGTTGCGAGATGGGGTTGTATACGGGCTGATTCTCAGCCATGCCCAGATGCACGGCGGTGATATCCGCCCACTTGCCCGGTGTGAGCGAGCCGGTCTCCTTGTCGAGACCGAGTGCACGGGCGCCGTTGAGCGTGGCCATGCGCAATGCCGTGGCTGCAGGCACGGCTGCCGCATCCCCGGATACGCCTTTGGCCAGCAGCGCCGCGGTACGCATCTCGCCGAACATGTCCAGATCGTTGTTGCTGGCAGCGCCATCGGTGCCGAGCGCGACGTTCACGCCGGCAGCCAGGAGTTTTGCCACCGGACAGAAGCCGCTGGCGAGTTTCAGGTTGGATTCCGGGCAGTGCAGCACATGCACTCCGCAGCGCGCCGCTTCCGCGATTTCTGCGTCCGTGAGCTGGGTCATGTGCACCGCCATAAATCCCGGCGTCATGAAACCCAATTCCGCCAGCCGCGCCAATGGCCGCTTGCCGTGCTGCTGCAGGCTTTGTGCGACTTCAGCGGCGGTCTCATGCACGTGGGTATGCACCGGCACCTGCAGCTCGTCCGCCAATGTGCGTATTTCCTGCAGCCAGCGTGCCGATACGCTATAGGCCGCATGCGGTGCGAAGGTGAAACTCAACAATGGGTCATCCTTGTAGCGGTCGCGAAGCGCGGTGCCCTTGGCCAGGTATTCCTGTGGGCCATTGCCCCAGGCGGAGGGGAAATCAATCACGATCATGCCAAGGCTTGCACGCATGCCCTGGCGGCGCACCGTTTCGGCAGTGACCTCCGGGAAGAAATACATATCGTTGAAGCAGGTGATCCCGCCGCGCAGCATCTCGGCGATTGCCAGCTCGGTGCCATCGCGGATGAACTCGGCGCTCAACCAGCGGCTCTCCGCCGGCCAGATATGATTCTGCAGCCAGCTCATAAGCGGCACATCATCGGCCAGGCCGCGCAACAATGTCATGGCCGCATGGGTATGGGCATTGATGAGACCGGGGATGAGCGCGTGTTCGGCGAGTTCGATGGTTTCTGCGGGACGGAAGCGGGCGTGGACTTCGGCCGCCGGGCAAACGTCGACGATGCGCCCCGCGTGGACGGCGATGGCGTGCCGCTCCAGTATCGCGCCATCCGGCTCGACGGGGATGATCCAGCGGGCGTATATCAGCAGATCAACAGCATTCATCACATCTCTGCCGGCGGCGTTCTGTCAGCCAGGTAATTCACGGCACCACACCGCTCGATCGGAAGTGCGGCGAGCCATCAGTCCAGCGGAGCCCGGACCACCACTTCGATGTCCACATAGCGATCGTCGGCATCGGAACGGGCCGCGGGCCGCGACCCGTTGTTGCCGGTGCCACGGATGATCAAAGTACGGGGATCGGCGCCGGCCGCCAGGAACAGCAGCCGCACGGATTGGGCGCGCATCTTCGACAGCCAGCGGTTGTAGTGTACCGGGCCGGTGCTGTCGGTGTGGCCTGTGATGCGGATGCTGCGCACGCCGCGATACTGTTCCAGTGAGTTCAGGAAGGCGAGCAGTGCGACCCGATCTTGATATGGGAGCCCGGCGCGATTGAACTTGAATGGCACACGGGTGGCGAAGCGCAGCACCCGGGTGGTGATTTGCTGCGCGGCCGCCGGTTTCGCGGTGTGGGGTGGTGTTGCAGTGGCTGCAGGCAGCGGTTGCACTGATGCCAGCGTCGCTGGCGTGGGTGGCGTCTGCATGGCCAGCAGGGTAGGGGTGGCATTTACCGGTGGAGCGTGGGGAAACAGATAACCAAACTCATCCAATGGCAGGGGTTCAACATGATGCGGCACGGCGGGCGGTAGGGTTTTTACAGGCTGATTGACGGCGCAGCCGATGCTCAAGGTGAGCAGCGCAACACTGACCCCACGACCAAGCAGCGTTGCCGGATGTTGTTTTGATACGCTCGTCATGGACTGTGAAGCTGCACTCCGCGACCGGACCACTATAGCAGAATATGGTTAAATTTGACGGCCGTCGCGGCGCGGTGGCGGACTAGAATGGCGGCCTGCATGACGTTGACGGGAAGGTTTCCATGGCGCAGACGAAGGCAGATATCCGCTCTTTTTACTGGCGTGACGACACGCTGCACATATTGGATCAGCGCCGGCTTCCGGCACTGGAAACGTGGCTGATTTTGGATTCCGCCGCCCAGGTGGTGGATGCCATCCGCGATATGTGCGTGCGCGGTGCTCCTGCCATCGGCATCGTTGCCGCCTATGGGGTGGTACTCAGCGCCCGCACGCAAACCGGCAAACCCATGGCGCTGCAGCAGCGGGCCATCCTCGCTGATATGGACAGTCTGGCGCAGGCACGGCCTACGGCCGTCAACCTGAGGTGGGCGCTGCAGCGCATGCGATATATCCTCGAGCAGCACTCGCCGCCGAGTGTTGCAGCACTGCTCGCCGAAGCCCGTGCCATCCATCGGCAGGATATCGAACAGAACCAGCGCATGGCGGCTGCGGGCAGCGCGCTGATCGTTCCGGAGAGCGTGGTGCTCACCCATTGCAACACCGGCAGCCTGGCCACCGGTGCTCATGGCACCGCCTTGGGCGTCATCCGCAACGCCTGGCGTGCTGGCAGCATCCGGCGCATTTTCGCCACCGAGACACGCCCCTGGTTGCAGGGCGCACGCCTGACCGCCTGGGAATTGGCCCGCGACGGCATCCCGGCTACCCTCATCATCGATGCGGCAGCCGCCGTGACCATGCAGCGGGAACACGTCGGCTGGATAATCGTGGGTGCGGATCGGATCGCTGCCAACGGCGATGTGGCCAACAAAATCGGCACCTATGCGCTGGCGGTGATGGCACGTCATCACGGCGCCCGTTTTATGGTGGTGGCTCCATCCTCCAGCGTGGACATGCGGATACCGGATGGCGGGCATATCCCCATCGAGTACCGCGACCACGAGGAGATATGGAAGGCAGCCGGGTTGGAATCTCCGCTTCCTGGAATCGATGCCCGGAATCCGGCCTTTGACATCACCCCGGCGGAATTGGTGGATATGCTGGTCACGGAGCGCGGCATTATAGAAAAACCCGGGCGCGAAAACATGGCAAAGATGTTTGAAAACGTCGGCTAAATTGCCTGCCTGTGGTAAAATTCACGCTTTGAATTTTCCGCCGTCAGCGGCCCTATAAAGCCCGAGAAACTCCAGTCCCCGCATGGCCCAATTCGCCCGCGAGCTCGCCCTCGTCAACCTCGAAGAGGAGATGAAGAAGTCCTACCTGGATTACGCCATGAGCGTGATCGTGGGTCGGGCGCTGCCGGACGTGCGTGATGGTCTGAAGCCCGTCCATCGCCGCGTCCTGTACGCCATGAAGGAACTGGGCAACGATTACAACAAGGCCTACAAGAAGTCCGCCCGCGTGGTAGGCGATGTCATCGGTAAATACCATCCGCATGGCGACACCGCGGTGTACGACACCATGGTTCGCATGGCGCAGCCGTTTTCCATGCGTTATGTACTGGTGGACGGCCAGGGTAACTTCGGTTCTGTGGACGGCGATGCACCTGCGGCCATGCGTTACACCGAAGTGCGCATGGCAAAGCTCGCCCATGAGATGCTCGCCGACCTCGACAAAGAGACGGTGGATTTCGTCCCCAACTATGACGAATCCGAGCGCGAGCCGGCGGTATTGCCGACGCGGCTGCCTAATCTTCTGGTCAACGGGTCCTCCGGCATCGCGGTGGGCATGGCCACCAACATCCCGCCGCACAACCTCAAGGAAGTCATAAACGT
>JAGWNO010000105.1 GCA_028871235.1 Gammaproteobacteria bacterium | reverse complement strand
CTCGGGCAGACAGGTGTGGGTATTCGGTTCGGCGAAAGAGCAGGTACTCGGCGAGGAAATCCTGCGGGTGGCGGGGCCGGGTGTCGTCAACCTCTGCGGCGGCACGCGGCTGGAGGACGTGGTGGACCTGATGGCGCTGGCGGAGTGCGCGGTCAGCAACGATTCCGGCCTCATGCACATGGCCGCGGCCGTCGGCATAAGGCTGGTGGTGGTCTACGGCTCCTCATCGCCCGCGTATACGCCGCCACTCACCGCCAAAGCGGATAGGGTTTATCTCGCGCTCGACTGCAGTCCCTGCTTCCGGCGGGATTGCCCGCTGGGACACACCAACTGCCTCAAACTCATCTCCGTGGATGAAATACAGCGCCGTGTCCTCACCGGGGCGGTACCTAGACGGTCTTGAAACCGATCCGGGCATGGGTCCGGACGCCGCGTGTCAGTCGTACAACGAGAATGTGCCGGTCATGGCCGTGATGATCACGATCAGGCCCAGTATCAGGTTGATGGCGATAACCAGCCGGATCTGGTTCATGGCCTTCTTGGCCGTCGCTTCGTCGTTCGCCGCCACGCTGTTCCTGAGGCGTTTGTAAGGCGCGAAAAACATGTGGGCGAACAGCAGCATCATGAGGATGCCGAGGCCCAGCATCACGTGCACGTACAGGGGCGTCTGCCTGAAACCGCCGAAGGCGGTGAAGATCATGTAAAAACCGGTGACCAGCAGCACCACGATGGCTGCCCACACCCAGGTGAAGAAGCGCTGGAACACCGCCGCCCACAAGCGCGCGCGCACCAGCACCTCGTGTCCTGCCAGTGCCGGCCGCAGAGCCAGATAGGCGAAGAACATGCCGCCCACCCAGACGACGACGGACAGCAAATGCAGGGTGATGGCGATACCCATGGGCAGATCTCCTTGAAACGATGATTTTGTCACTGCGCGGCCGGCCATCTGGCCCGGTCCGGCGGCAATGCGGTAAAGTGTAACGCCTTTCTGCGGCTGGCCGGGAACCATCATGCGGGACTTTCGTATCGCTCCCTCGATCCTGTCGGCTGACTTCGCCCGCCTGGGTAACGAGGTGGACGCCGTGCTCAAGGCCGGCGCCGACATGATCCACTTCGATGTGATGGACAACCACTATGTGCCCAATCTCACTATCGGTCCGGTGGTGTGCGCAGCGCTGCGCAAGCACGGCGTGCAGGCACCCATCGACGTGCACCTGATGGTGAAACCGGTGGACCGGCTGATCGGCGATTTCGCCAAGGCCGGGGCCAGCTGGATAACCTTCCATCCCGAAGCGAGTGAACACATCGACCGCAGTCTGGAACTCATCCGCGACAACGGCTGTAAGGCGGGCCTGGTGTTCAATCCGGCGACGCCGCTGGCCTACATCAGGCATGTCATGGACAAGCTCGACATGGTGCTCATCATGTCCGTCAATCCCGGTTTCGGCGGCCAGGCGTTCATCCGTTCGAGTCTCGACAAACTGCGGGAGGCGCGGGCACTCATCAACGGCAGCGGCCGCGATATCCGCCTCGAGATCGACGGCGGCGTGAAGGCTGACAACATCCGCGAGCTCGCCGCAGCGGGCGCCGACACCTTCGTAGCCGGCTCCGCCATCTTCGGTGCCGCTGACTACAAGGCCGTGATCAAGGCGATGCGCGATGAGCTGGCGCGCGCCGCGGTCTGATGACGCCGATCAAACTGGTTGCTTTCGATCTGGACGGAACGCTGGTGGACAGCGCGCCGGATATCGCCCGCGCAGTGGACCGCATGACCCACGCGTTGGGCCTGCCGCCGCCGGGCTTCGACAAAGTAAGGGCCTGGGTGGGCGATGGGGCGCGGCGGCTGGTGAAGCGCGCGCTCACCGGCGAACCGGAGGGTGAGCCGGATGCCGCACTTTATCGACGCGGCTTCGAGGTTTTCAGGTGCGCCTACCGTGAGCAGGTGGCGGTGGAAAGCAATTTGTATCCGCATGCGCTGTCGACGCTGCGTCAGCTGCGCGCCGGGCGCTTCAAGCTGGCCTGTATCACCAACAAGTCCGCCGAATTCACCGTGCCGCTGCTACGGGCGCTCGCCATCCACGAATGCTTCGATCTGGTGTTGTCCGGCGATTCCCTGACGGCACGCAAACCTGATCCGCTGCCGCTGCGCCATGCGGCGGAGCAATTGGCGGTGGCACCGGCCGCCGCCTGCATGGTGGGCGATTCCCGCAACGACATCCTCGCAGCCCGGGCCGCCGGCTTCCGCGCCGTCGCTGTGCGCTACGGTTACGGAAAGGATCTGACCGCGCTCGGAGCGGATGCCATGTTGGACTCCCTTGCCGAATTGCCGCTGCTGCTGGAGCAATGGGCCGCGGGGCTTGCCCCTGTCCCGGTTAGCCGGTATGTTTAGGGCGTGGTGCGGTTTTCGCGCCGCTTTTCAGGGTCAACTATCCACATGTCTTTCCTGGTCGAGCTGAACGGAGTTGAAAAAGCCCGCACCTGGCGATGGTGAGGCTGACGTTTTTGCATCTCTAGGCAATTCGTCAATTCCGTTTTCAGGGTGACCAGTCATGGATCAACAGCGTTTTGACGCCCTCCGGGCAGCCGGTTATAACCACATCCCCGTCGTCAAGGAGCTTCTTGCGGATCTCGACACGCCCTTGAGCACCTATCTCAAGTTGGCCGACGCACCGCATTCATTTCTGCTTGAATCTGTGGAGGGCGGCGAGACCTGGGGCCGCTATTCCATTATCGGTCTGCCGGCCCGGACGACGCTCCGCTACGCCGATGGGGAATTCTGCGTGTGCCGCGACGACCAGGAGGATCGGCAGCGATGCGATGATCCGCTCGCCGAGCTCGACAAACTGCGGCGCCGGTTCCGCGTGCCGGCCATCGCCGGTCTGCCGCGTTTCAGCGGCGGTTTCGTCGGCTACATCGGCTACGATGCGGTGTGCTGCATGGAACCGAAGCTGCGCGGACTCCACAAGCCGGATATCCTCGGCTGTCCGGATATCTTCCTGCTGCTAACCGATGAGCTGGTCATCCTGGATAACCTGCGCGGCACCTTGCAGCTGGTGGTGCATGCCGACGCCGACGCACCCGGAGCG
The DNA here is from genome assembly GCA_028871235.1 of Gammaproteobacteria bacterium. Taxonomy (GTDB): domain Bacteria; phylum Pseudomonadota; class Gammaproteobacteria; order Natronospirales; family REEB76; genus REEB76. The sequence continues at coordinate 4,057 of JAGWNO010000105.1, read as the reverse complement.
TGGACCGGCGCGCAGCAGCGGCTGGAAGATCTGGCGGCGCGGTTACGCGCGCCGCTGCGCTATCCTTCCCCCCGTGGTTTTGCCGGCAGCGTCGCCGGCCGTTTCCAGTCCGGCTTCGCGGAAGCGGCCTTCTGTGCCGCGGTGGCGCGGGCGCGGGAGTACATCCGCGCCGGCGACATCATGCAGGTGGTGCTGTCGCAGCGGCTGAGCGCGCCGTTCGCTGGCAGCGCGCTGGACGTGTACCGGGCGCTGCGCGTGCTGAATCCTTCCTCTTACATGTACCACCTGGAGCTGGGCGATTTCCAGGTGGTGGGCTCGTCGCCGGAAGTGCTGGTGCGCGTGGAGAAAGGCGAGGTGACACTGCGTCCCATCGCCGGCACCCGGCCGCGCGGCCGCACGCCGGCGGAGGATGCGGCGCTTGCCGAGGAACTGCTGGCGGATCCCAAGGAGCGCGCCGAGCACGTGATGCTCCTGGACCTCGGCCGCAACGACGTGGGACGCGTGGCGGAGACCGGCAGCGTGCGCATCAGCGAACGCATGCTGATCGAGCGTTAGTCCCACGTCATGCATATCGTCTCTCAGATACAGGGCAGGCTCAGGCCGGGGCTGGGCCCCATGGAGGTGCTGCGCGCCTGTTTTCCCGCGGGCACCGTGAGCGGCGCACCCAAGGTACGGGCATTGGAGATCATTCATGAACTGGAGCCGGTGAAGCGCGGCATCTATTCCGGCGCGGTCGGCTACATCGGCTGGAACGGCAACCTGGATACCGCCATCGCCATCCGCACGGCGGTCATCAAGGGCGGCTACCTGCACGTGCAGGCGGGCGCCGGCATCGTGCACGATTCGGTGCCGGAACGGGAGTGGCAGGAAACCTTGAGCAAGGGCCAGGCTCTGCTCAAGGCGGTGGCCATGACCGGCGCTGGGGCGGGGAGGAAGTGACGTGCTGCTGATGATCGACAATTATGATTCCTTCACCTACAACCTGGTGCAGTACCTGGGCGAGCTGGGCGCCGAAGTGCGGGTATACCGCAACGATGCGCTGACGCTGGAGGACGTGGAGGCGCTCAAACCGGAGCGTATCGTGATCTCGCCGGGACCCTGTACACCCACTGAAGCGGGCATCTCCGTGAAGCTTATCCAGCAGTTCGGCGCACGCGTCCCGATCCTCGGCGTGTGCCTCGGCCACCAGAGCATCGGCCAGGCCTACGGCGGACGCATCGTGCATGCGGGACAGGTGATGCACGGCAAGACCTCACGCATCCGGCATACCGGCCACGGCGTGTTCGCCGGCTTGCCCGATCCATTCGAGGCGACGCGTTATCACTCCCTGGTCATCGCACAGGATTCACTGCCGGACTGTCTGGCGCTGACCGCCTGGACTGAGAACCCCGATGGGAAGATGGAGGAGATCATGGGTGTGCGGCATAAATCCCACCCGGTCGAAGGCGTGCAGTTCCATCCGGAATCCATCCTGACCCAGCACGGCCATGACCTGCTCAGGAACTTCCTGAAACAGTGACCCCCGTCCTTCGTTCATTGGCGGGGGGAGCACAACGCAATAGAAAGGCCCAGTCACATGGATATCAAGGAAGCCATCAGCCGCATCGTGGATCGTGAAGACCTGTCGCGCGCCGACATGCAGACGGTGATGCGCCAGCTCATGACCGGCGGCGCCACGCCCATCCAGATCGGCGGTTTCCTTGCTGGTCTGCGGGCCAAGGGCGAGACAGTGGAGGAAATCGCCGCCGCCGCCACGGTGATGCGCGAGCTGGCGATACGCGTGACGGTGCCCCGTGAGCGTCTGGTGGACACCTGCGGCACCGGTGGCGACGGCAAGAGCCTGTTCAACGTCTCCACCGCCGCGGCGTTTGTGGTGGCGGCGGCCGGCGGGCGTGTGGCCAAGCACGGCAACCGCGCCATGTCCGGCAGCTCCGGCAGCGCCGACGTGCTGGAGGCTTTGGGGGTGAAACTGGACTTGCCGCCGGAGCGCATCGCGCAGTGCATCGAGACCGTCGGCGTGGGTTTCCTGTACGCGCCGGCGCATCACAGTGCCGCGCGCCACGCCGCAGCGCCGCGTCGCGAGCTCGGCACGCGCACGCTCTTCAATCTGCTGGGGCCGCTCACCAATCCCGCCGACGCGCCCAACCAGCTGCTGGGAGTGTTCGCGCAACGCTGGGTGGAGCCCCTGGCCAAGGTACTGCATACACTCGGCAGCAAGCACGTGCTGGTGGTGCATTCCTACGATGGCCTGGACGAGATCAGCATCGCCGCACCCACCTGGGTGGCGGAACTGCAACGCGGCCAGATCCGCAGCTACAGTGTGCGTCCCGAGGATTTCGACATGACGCCACAGTCCGTGGATCCGCTGCGGGTGGCGAGCGTCCAGGAAAGTCTTGCGCTCGTGCGCCAGGCGCTGGCGGGTAAACCGGGAGCGGCCACCGATTTGGTGGTGTTGAATGCCGGTGCCGCGATCTACGCGGCCGGACTGAGCGCGACGCTCGCCGCCGGTGTGGCGCGCGCCAGAGAAACCGTGCGCAGTGGCGAGCCGGAACGGCGGCTGCAGCGGCTGGTGGAGACCACGCAATGAGCAGCACGGCGGATGTGCTCACCCGCATCCTCGCCGACAAGGCGGCGGAGGTGAAGGTGCGCAGCCGGGCGCAGCCATTGGCGCGCCTGCGCGCGCAACTGCAGGGCCTGCCTGCAACCCGCGGCTTCCTGGATGGGTTGCGGCGGTCCACCGCGGCCGGCCGACCTGGCATCATCGCCGAGATCAAGAAGGCCTCGCCCAGCAAGGGCGTACTGCGGCAGGATTTCGATGTGAACGCCATCGCCGCGAGCTATGCGGCCGGCGGCGCCACCTGCCTGTCGGTGCTGACCGACGGGAAATATTTCCAGGGTCGGGCGGAATATCTGCAGACGGCGAAGGCGGCCTGCGAGCTGCCGGTGTTACGCAAGGATTTCATCATTGATCCCTGGCAGGTGTACGAGTCGCGCGTGCTGGGCGCGGATTGCATCCTGCTCATTACGGCGGTCCTCGGGGATGCCATGCTGGCGGACTTGCTCATGCTGGCGGCGGACCTGGACATGGATGCGCTGGTGGAAGTGCACACCGGGGTGGAGCTGGAGCGGGCCCTGGCGCTGCCAGCGCCGCTGATCGGCATCAATAACCGTGATCTGCACACCTTCCGCACCGATGTCCAAACGACGCTGGCGCTGGTACCGAAGGTGCCGGCTGATTGCCTGGTGGTGACCGAGAGCGGCATCGCCACGCGCGAGGATGTGGCGCGCCTGCGGCGTGCGGGTGTGCGGGGATTCCTGGTCGGCGAGAGCTGCATGCGCGCCGCAGATCCGGGCGTGAAACTGGCGGAACTGTTCGCCGCTTGAACAGCGCTACTTGTGACGGAAGCGGCGGCTGAGGGGTATGGTCTTGTCACTGTCCGGGCGCGCGCCGAACACCACGATGGTCTTGCCGGACACGGCGATGAGCGATTGCTCTTCCAGCGATTTGAGCACGCGCCCGGCCATCTCCCGGGAACAGCCCGCGATGCGGCCGAGTTCCTGGCGGCTGATGCGCAACTGCATGCCGTCGGGATGGGTTATGGCGTCCGGCTGCTGGCACAGATCCAGCAGTGTGCGTGCGATGCGGCCGGTGACGTCCAGGAAAGCCAGGTCCCGCACCTTGACGGTGGTGTGCCGGAGCCGCGTCGCCAGCTGCCGCGCCAGTTCGAACAGCAACTCCGGGTCATCGTTGGCCAGTTCGCGAAAGCGCGTGTGACTGATCTCACCCAGCAGGCACTCATTGCGGGTGCGCACCCAGGCACTGTAGGACGGCTTCTGCTGGAACAGGCCGGTCTCACCGAAGAAATCGCCGCGGTTGAGGTAGGCCATGACGATCTCGTTGCCGTTCTCGTCTTCGACGATCACGGTCACCGAGCCCTCGACCACCAGGAACAGGGAGCTGGACACGTCGCCGGCACCCAGCACCACGGTCTTGGCTGGCACCCGCCGGAGGTGACAATGACTGAGGAAGCGATCGATCACCGCCTTGCCGAAACGT
>JAGWNO010000002.1 GCA_028871235.1 Gammaproteobacteria bacterium | reverse complement strand
CAAGTGAAAATAAAGAAAACAATGGTCGTAAGGCTGCGAGAGCTATGTAGCGGTTTCATGAGTGTGCTCCTTGTACTCGTATGCACCGCAAGGGTGCGGAATAACTCCCTTATCTTCTGTCTGAATGCGGCTTGCTACAGGGATGCGGTCAGCGCTTCGTGAATATATCACCTGTACGCTATATATATAGCGGTAAAAATCGTGTTAATCAAGCGGCAATATGGGCACGCTTTTTGTGTCCGCCATCTGGAATAATCATAAAGTGCGCGGTCATACGTTATTGGATCCGCGTCGCTGATCAAGCGCCCGCGGATACAGGTCGCAGGCTGGCGCTTACGGGCTTGAATATGCCTTGGCAACGTCCCACAGTATGTCCATGAGCACATTACCGACTCTGTTCGTCTCCCATGGCTCCCCGATGCTGGCGTTGGACGCATCCAACCCGGCGCATGGCTTCCTCAAAAGCCTGGGTGCCTCACTACCGCGGCCAGAAGCCATTCTGGTGGTGTCCGCCCACTGGGAAACCGCCACACCACGTATCACGGGCGCGGAACATCCGGACACCATCCACGATTTTTACGGCTTTCCCGAGCCGTTGTACGAGTTGCGTTATCCGGCATCCGGAAACCATGCGCTTGCGAAGCAAGCAGCAATGCTGCTTAATCCAGCGGCCAGCGTGGATCCAATCCGTGGCCTGGATCATGGCGCCTGGGTGCCACTGTTGCTCATGTTTCCGCAGGTGGATATCCCGGTGCTGCAACTCTCACTGCAAACGCCGCTGGGCCCTGCCCACCATCTGAAACTCGGCGAGGCACTGGCGCCGCTGCGTGAGCAGGGCGTGCTTATCATCGGCAGCGGCGGCGCTACCCATAACCTGCGGGAATACTTCCACGCTTCCGCCGACGGCACCGGCGTATATCAGGCCTTCGCCGACTGGTTGCATGACACGCTCAGCCGTGACGACCGGGAAGCGTTGCGTCACTACCGTACGCGTGCCCCGGACGCCGCCCGCAATCACCCCACCGAGGAGCACTTCCTGCCGCTGTTGGTGGCAGTGGGCGCCGGTGGCCGCAAAGCCACGCGCCTGCATGCCAGCTTCGATCGCAGCCTCGCCATGGATGCCTACGCATTCGCGGATTGACTGCAAAATCAGTGACAGCCGGTGGAACACCGTATAGGCTGTCCGTGCCTGAACCGCCATTCCCCATCTTTACTTCGAGGGAGCGCCATGAGACGCCTGGTCCGGAAGAGTCTTTGCCTGCTGTTCTGTGGCATCACCGGCATCGGCACTGGCAGCGTTTTCGCCGATGGCGGTCATGCCCGTGATCCGAGCCAGCCTGTTGACCGGGCTTACACACAGAAAATCCGGCAATACACCACCGATCCGGCCTTCAACTCACCGCTCACCGATTACCTGCCCGCCTCCGCCACCGTGCCGACACCCGCCGTGGTGCTGGGCGACGTGGCCGGGGCACCCAACATGCTGCCTTATTCCAAGGAGGTGTACCGCTACTTTCGCCTGCTGGCGGAGAACAGCCCGCGGGTAAAGGTATTCAGCATCGGCCACAGCGAGGAAGGCCGTGAAATGATCGCCGTGGCAGTGGCGGATGCATCCCTCCTCGCCAATCTCAAGGATAACGACGCGCGGCTCGCCAAACTGGCGGATCCGCGCAGCATCGGCATGAACGATGTCACCGCCGCGAAACTGGTGGGCGCGTCCACGCCGGTGTATTACATCACCGGCACCATCCACTCCACCGAGACCGGTGCGCCCACAGCACTCATGGAACTGGCTTACCGCCTGGCGGTGGATGACAGCCCCTATATAAGGTACATCCGCAGCCACGTCATCACGCTCATCACCCCCATCGTCGAGGCCGACGGCCGCGACCGCATGGTGGATATCTATAACTGGCACCGCGCCCACCCGGATGAAAACTGGCCGCCGCTCATGTACTGGGGCCATTACGTGGCCCACGACAACAACCGCGACGCCATGACGCTGACGCTCAATCTCACCCGCAACGTACTTAACACTTACATAGGCTGGCACGCCCAGGTGCTGCATGACCTGCACGAATCGGTGCCGTTCCTGTACGACAACACCGTGGGCGATGGCCCTTACAACGCCTGGGTGGACCCTCTGCTCGCCAATGAATGGCAGCAACTCGGCTGGGACAATGTGCAGCGCATGACCAAGTTCGGCATGCCGGGGGTATTCACCCACGGCGATTTCGATACTTGGAGCCCGGGCTACCTGATGTTCATCGCTGCCACCCACAACGGCATCAGCCGCCTGTACGAGACCTTCGGCAACGATGGCGCTGACACAGTGGCGCGCATCCTCAATCCCGATGAGTACTCCCGCACCTGGTACCGGCAAAACCCGCCGTATCCCAGGGTGCTGTGGTCGCAGCGCGACAATAACAACTATGAACAGACCGGTCTGCTCACGGCCCTGGATTATTTTTCCCACAACGGCCGGCTGTTCCTGACGGATTTCTACCTGAAGAGCAAGCGCTCCATCGAGAAACCGTACAACGCCGGTCCGGCGGCCTATGTGCTGCCCGGCGATGACCCGCGCCCCGGCGCCCAGGCCGCGCTGCTGCGCATCCTGCAATTGCAGCATTGCGAGATCCAGCGCGCTACCCAGGCCTTCACAGTCATACTCGCCACCGAGCCGGGCCCGCTGGATGCGCATCCCCCAAGCCGCACCCGGACTTTCCCGGTGGGCAGCTACATCGTGCGCATGGACCAGCCCTACAGCCGCATCGCCGATGCGCTGCTTGACCACCAGTACTGGGCGCCTGACGATCCGCAGAAACATCCCTATGACGATACCGGCTGGACGCTCGGCGCCCTGTTCGACACGGAAGTGGTGCGGGTGATGGACACCGGCATCCTCAAGGCACCCATGCAGCAGGCCGCGGATCAGATCCGGGCCCCCGGCGGGGTGCACGGCAGCGGCAGGATTTTCCTCATCAACAACAACGCCGATGCCGCCCTTATCACCCTGCGCTACCGGCTTAAAGATGCGTATATCGATATTGCTGAAGCCGCCTTCGACCGTGCCGGCCGGCACTTCAATCGCGGCAGCTTCATCGTCCGCAACGTGAGCCGCGGCAGACTGGACAAGACCGCCGCCGACCTGGGGCTCGAAGCGTACGCGGTCGTGGATGCACCGGATGTGGCGAAACACCGTATCGGCGTGCCGCGTATCGCCATCATGCACACCTGGCTGGACACCCAGACGGAAGGCTGGTGGCGCATGGCGCTGGACAAGCTGCAGGTGCCCTATGCCTACATCAGCACCCAGGACGTGGCGCGCGAGGATGATCTCAGGCGCAAATATGACGTGATCCTGTTCGGCCCCATCGGCTACAACAGCACGCAGCTCATCGTCAACGGCCTGCCCCTGTGGGGCAATGCCTTGCCGTGGCGGTCCAGCAAGCTCACCCCCAACATCGGCCACATCGATTCCACCGATGACATCCGCCCCGGCCTGGGCTTCAACGGCCTCGCTCACCTGCAGCAGTTCCTGCAGCAGGGTGGCGTGCTGCTCGCCTCACAAGACACGGCAAAATTCGCGATCGATGAAGGCTTCGCGCCGGGCGTATCGATTGCACCCGCCCAGAACCTGCGGGTGGCGGGCAGCGTGCTGCGCGCGGACTTCGTGGACAGCGCGGATCCCATCGCCTACGGCTATGCCACCGCTCTGTCTGTGTACAGCGCCGACGGCATGAGCTTCACAGTGAGCAATCTCGTCACCGGCAGCGACGGCCTGCCCAACGCCGAGGACTACCAGCGTGCCACCGGCCGCGGCGGCATCAGCGATCCCGACGTGCCGCAGGGACGCCCCTATGTGGCGCCGGCACCGCTGCCTTCCGCAAAACCCTGGCAGGCGTTGCCGTTGAATGCAGACCAGATGCGCAACAACCCCTTGGTGATTCCTGCAGGACAACGTCCACGCGTCATCCTGCGTTACGCGGATGCGAAGGCACTGCTGGTATCGGGACTGCTGCAGAACGGCCAGGAACTGGCCGGCCGGCCGCTGGTGGTGGATGCCAGTTACGGCAAGGGTCATGTGGTGCTGTTCGCCAGCAACCCCATATGGCGCGGCGAGACCATCGGCAGCTACCCGCTGGTGTTCAACGCCATCCTGAACTTCAGTGTTCTGGGCATAGCCCGGCAGACGAACCAGTAGCTGTGGATCAGAAAAGCACAGCCTTCTGCCTCTCGGCGCTCTTGCCCAGGGGCGGCAGGCCGTAAATATCCTCAATCGTACGCAGCAACCCGTAATGATCCAGGTAGGTATCGTTACGGCCCGGCTTTACGTGCGCGCCCACCACGATCAATGGAATCTGGTTGGCGAGGCTGCGGGCGTCGCTTTCATCCCAGGTGACGATCAGCAGGCTGTTGTGATGCCTGGCCCACTGCGCGTAGCCATCCAGATGCTGTTTCAGCCAGGCATCACCCCGGGAGATACTGCCGTCGTGCATGTCGTTCATCATGTTCGGAATCACCAACGCCACCGTGGGCAAGTTGGAATAATCCCGGGGAAAGCCGCTGAATGGCCGGTTGAGCGAAGCCGGTAAACCCGAGGCTTGCCAATTCACCACGGGGTTGTGTTTTCGCCGGTATAACCCCCCTCTTCCTGAGCATCCGTTGAACCCTATGGCAGGCATATCTTCGGAATAAATGGCGAAGCTGAGTTTCTTCGCCAGCAATGCACTAGCCAGGTTGGGACCATTGAACTCGTGCGGACAGGAGTCATCCGTGAGCCCCTGGGTGCTGCCAGAGAAGAGGGCCACGTAGTTCGGCTGGCTGGGATGCATCACGCCGTGGGCGTCGGTAAACAACATTCCCTGTTTCACCAGCTGATTGAGGTACGGTGCATCACGGTTGCCGATGATGGTGGAAAATGACTTGTTCTCCTCAATAACCACGACGACATGACTTGGGCGATATGATTTATGCAAGGCAAACGGCGCAGCGTTGAGCACCGCCAATGTGTTCATGCAGACTGCCAGCAGACCTGCTGCAAGCGGGATTCCAATGCGATTGATTACCTTCTGATATTTCATGAATACTCCGGTCTATTGTTCTTTATAGGCATTGTCATTGCGTATCTCCATGACCCGCCCGGGCCTCGTCAGCGGTTCAAACCCGAATCGTCTGTAGAAGCCATGCGCGTCCCGGGTCGCCAGCGAGAAGCGGCGCAGGTTGCCGAGTCCGGGATGCCGCGTGACACACTCCATCAGCCACTTGCCCAGCGATTTTCCGCGATGAGTTTCCAGCACATACACATCGCACAGGTAAGCGAAGGTGGCATAATCCGTGATCACCCGCGCCAGCCCCACCTGTGAGTTATGGTGATAAAGACCGAAACACAGTGAATTCTGCAAGGCGCGTCTGATGGTCCCGAGCGGAATACCTTCCGCCCAATAGGAGCGGGTGAGATACGCATGGATGGCGACAGGATCGAGTCTGACAGGATCAGTGGAAATCAGGTACTCGCCACGAACCGTCTCGGTTAAGGCAAACATGCCGCCTCTCTGAAAATTATCCGGCCGTCAGCTGAGCGACTTTAACCACAGGTTTGGCCCACGGCAACCGCTCTGCAACTGGTCAGCCCCGGTACAGGAGCGTAGAATGCCGCCCTTTATTTATCCACAGGGCCCCCTTCCATGCGCATCGCCAAAGATACCGTGGTCTCCATTGACTACACCCTCACGGACAAGGACGGCGCCGTGATCGACAGCTCCAAGGGTCAGGCGCCCCTCGCCTACCTGCACGGAGCCGGTAATATCATCCCGGGCCTGGAGGATGCGCTGGAAGGCAAGCAAACCGGCGATCAGGTCAAAGTGACGGTACCACCGGAGAAAGCCTACGGTCCGCGCAATGAATCCCTGACCCAGGTAGTGCCACGCAAGAGCTTCGACTCGGCCCATGAAATCAAACCCGGTATGCGCTTTCGCGCCGAAGGCGAGCACGGCGCGCACACGCTGACGGTAACCACGGTGGATAAAGACCATGTCACCGTGGATGCCAACCATCCGCTGGCGGGCAAGACGCTGAACTTCGAAGTGGCGGTGGTTGAAGTGCGCGCGGCGACACATACAGAACTGACGCACGGCCACGTGCATGGACCGCATGGCCACGATCATTGAGGAACGCTGCAAGATTTCCCGCGCACCCATGACGGGCGTTCACCTGGTAATGACCGCGAGCCGTGGTGGCCGCTGCATGTACGGTACGGTGGCTTAAATCCCGCGTTATTTCTTTTTCTTCTTCTGGATACGCCGCTGGCGGCGGGCGATCATGGCCTTCTTGGGAGTGAGTTTTTTGCGCCGCTCCGCGTAGGGATTCCTGCCGGTGCGAAACTCGATGCGCACCGGCGTGCCGTAGAGATCGAAGGCCTTGCGGAAAGTGCCCTCCAGGTAACGGCGGTAGGCGTCCGGCACTTCCTCGGTCTGGTTGCCGTGAATCACGATCACCGGCGGATTGCGTCCACCCTGGTGGGCGTAACGCAACCGGATGCGCCGGCCACGCACCAGCGGCGGCTGGTGTTGCACTACTGCCGACTCCAGCACCCGCGTCAGGTCCGGCGTGGCCATCTCGCGGTTGGCGGCGGCGTGAGCCTCATCCACCGAAGCCATGACATCGCCGATGGCGGTACCGTGCAGTGCCGAGATGAAATGCAGCCGCACGAAATCCAGGAACGGCAATTTCACGTCGATGAGGCGGCGGGTGTTGTCACGCTGATCCTTGTGGAGGCCGTCCCATTTGTTCACCGCGATCACCAGCGCCCGGCCCCGATCCAGGGCGAGGCCAAGCAGCGAGGCGTCCTGCTCCGCCACGCCTTCACTGGCGTCCAGCAGCACGATCACCACCTGGGCACGATCGATGGCCTGCAGCGTCTTTATGACGCTGAACTTCTCGACGGCTTCATGCACCCGCGCGCGGCGGCGCACGCCGGCGGTGTCGATCAGCGTGTAAGCGTGGCCGTCACGTTCGAAGGGCACGAAGATGCTGTCGCGGGTGGTGCCGGGTTCATCATAAGTTACCAGGCGTTCTTCCCCCAAAAGACGGTTGATGAGCGTGGATTTTCCCACGTTCGGCCGGCCGATCACGGCTACGTGGGTGCGCTGGTCGGTCGCGGCCGGCGCATCGCTATCGGGCGGCAAGGCCGCCAATACCAACTCGATAAGATCCCCCACGCCGCTGCCATGGGCGGCGGCGATGGCCTGCGGTTCGCCGAGTCCGAGCGCGTGGAATTCACCGGTGATCATATCCGACATCATGCCTTCTGTTTTATTGACGGCGACATACAGCGGTTTGCCGGCGCGGCGCAGTTGTTGAGCGATGCTCTGATCGGCGGCGGTGAGCCCGGCGCGACCGTCCACCAGCAGGATGGCGGCGTCAGCCTCCGCGAAGGCCTTGAGGGTCTGTTTTGCCATGAGACCCATGATCCCGGTATCGCTGCCGTCCAGCCCGCCGGTATCCACCACCACATAGGGACGCGGCCCGAGCTTGCCGAATCCATACTGGCGATCGCGGGTCAATCCCGGTACGTCGGCGACCAGCGCGTCACGGGAGCGCGTCAGCAGGTTGAACAGCGTGGATTTGCCAACGTTGGGGCGACCGACCAGGGCGATGACTGGCAGCATAGCGTCTCAGGAATCGCCCCATGGTTCTCTGCTGGCGTTGATAACCTGTCCGGCATCTTCAGATATTGGAATCATGTTTATTCCGGTGCCTCGCGGATCGCGGACCGACCAGAGAAACCTGGCGCGCATTCGCACAGCCATATGACAAGATAATTCCGGTTTTACTGGCTGAGCGGCACCGCTTTATATGCAGCCAGGTCGCCGCCAGTGGTCAACACCACGAGGATACCGTTCACCACGATGGGCGGCGCCAGGATCGGATCGCTGCCGAGCTGCGTGCGCGCCACGATGCTGCCATCGGACTTGGACATGAATTGCAGATAACCCTGCAAATCACCGGCCACCACCGTGTCAAGATACGGAACCGGCAGCGTCAGATCACGGGCGCGCATGGCCGGCTGGGTCCATACCGGTACGCCGGTGGTCTTGTCCAGCGCCCATACCTCGCTGTGGATATCGCTCACATATACGTGTGTAGCGTCCTCGCTCACGCCGGTGTAGCTGGACATCTCCCTGGACCACAGCCGCTGTCCGCTCTCCCGCAATACGTCGGCGATCTGCCCCTGGTAAGTCACGGCAAAGACGTTGTCACTATCCACTGCCAGTGCGCCGTTCAGGTCGGCGAGCCGCGCCAGTTCATTACTGCCGGAAGGTGTGCCGATAGTGGCTTCCCAGCGTTGGCTGCCGTCGGTCAGATTGACGGCCAACAACTTGCCGCTGTTCTGCCCATCCAGCACCATGCCCCCGGCGATGACCGGGGTGGAAGCGCCGCGCAGGGTGAGACGCGGCATCTCGCGGGAAATACTCCAGAGTTTCTGCCCGGATTCCGGCGACAGATCCATGAGCCGGCCATCGGTGGTGCGCACGATCACCGCTGTCTGGCTGACGGCGGGACTTGCCAGTATCTCGCCATTGATATTCACCTGCCAGAGCTTCTTGCCGCTCGCGGCATCCAGCGCCAACACGTTGCCGTCGGTGGCGCCCACCACCACGATACCGTCGCCCACACCGGGGCCAGCGGACAGCGGCAGATCCGTGCTCACCTGCCAGCGTTGGTTTCCATCTTCCAACGCATAGGCGTAAATATCGCCATTGTGGGCAGCCGCATACACGCGGTTGCCATCACTCGCCGGGACGATGCCAAGGCGCAGGATGGCATCCGCACCGCCGATGGAACGGCTCCAGAGCCGCTCTACCTTCAGTTTCGGCGTGAATTTGGTGAGCGGTGCCGGTGGCTCCACATTGCTCTTGAGACAGCCGGCAAGCAGCAGTGCAAGTGCCGTGAGAATAGTAAGGCGTTTCACTTCTGCGGTGCTCCGGTTGTAGTCCTGGCGGCGGGCACCGGGGCGAGGTTGTCCAGCTTCATCTGTATCAGCGACTTGTCACCCATGTCCTGGGTCCATGCGCTGATGGCCCGCTGATAGGCAGCCCGTGCCTTATCGATCTGACCAAGCTTCACATAAGCATCGCCGCGCACATCATCATACAGCGCCGTGAACCCGCCCGGCTGCACGCTTGACAAGGCAGTGAGTGCCGCCTGCGGATCGCCTACGGAAAGTTTTACCCGCGCCAGCCGCAACCGCGCCAGCAGCTTCAGGCCATCATCGTTGCCGTGCTGGATGACCCAGTTCAGCATCTGCATGGCGTCATCGGGCTTGTTGACAGCGACGTCATACTGCGCCATCGCCATAGCCGCTTGCGCCGCATAGGGCGTGTCGTGATAACCGCTGATCAGCTGGTTGCCAATCTTGAGCGCTCCCGCACCGTTGCCGACGGCCAGCACGCTCCCCATCTGTGCAAACAGCGTGGCCGCGGCGATACTGCGTGCCTGCACCCGGTTCTGCCAGTAACGCCAACCGCCGATGATGAGAATTGCGATAATGACGCCAACGAAGATGGCCTTGTAATTCTCCAGCCACCATTTCTTCAGACGTTCCGCCTGTTCACGATCAGTAAGAAACTCGTCCACACTGCACTCCTGGATGACGGGTATAACGCGCTTGCGCGCGCCTAAAAATCAGTTCAGCCACGGGGCGAGGCGTGACGGCACCTCCTCCCATGGCAATTCCACCTGCTCGGCACTGTTGCGCAACGGCTTGAAGCCTACCCGCTGCGCCTTGGTTTCATTCTCTCCGAGGATGAGAGCGATACGTGCACCACTCCTGTCGGCGCGTTTCAACTGGTTACCGAAGCTGCCGCCGCCGCAGTCCATGACCAGCCGCAACCGCGGCAGCGCATCGCGCAATTTCTCCGCCAACAGGAATCCCGCGGCTTCCGCGGCGGTGCCGGCCCGCACCAGATATACATGCGGAGTGCTCTCCGGCGCCGGCACGCCTGCTTCCTCCATGAGACTCACCAGCCGCTCCAAGCCCATGGCGAAGCCGATGGCCGGCGTGGGCCTGCCACCCAGCTGTGCCACCAGACCGTCATAGCGACCGCCGGAACACACCGCGTCTTGTGCGCCGAGACGGTTGGTCGACCATTCAAACACGGTGCGCGAATAGTAGTCCAACCCGCGTACCAGCCGTGGATTCACCGCGTAGGTTACGCCCGAAGCATCCAGCAATCCGCGGAGCGCGCCGAAATGTGCCCGGGATTCATCATCCAGATAGTCCGCAAGACTGGGCGCGTCCCGCACCAGTGCCTGTACGTTCGCATCCCTGCTGTCCAGCACCCGCAGCGGGTTACTCTGCAGCCGCCGCTTGCTATCCTCGTCAAGTTTGTCCTGGTGAAGTGTCAGATAATCCACCAGCTTCTGCCGGTACCCGGCTCGGGTCTCGGGCGTGCCCAGGGAGTTGATCTGCAGCGTCACTGGCGCGATGCCAAGCCGCTTCCACAGCCGCGCCGACATCACGATGAGTTCTGCATCGATGTCCGGGCCGGCGAGACCATAGGCTTCGGCGCCGATCTGGTGGAACTGCCGGTAACGGCCCTTCTGTGGACGTTCGTGACGAAACATGGGACCAGCGTACCAAAGCCGCTGCACCTGGTTGTGCAGCAGACCGTTGGAAAGACCGGCGCGCACGCACCCGGCGGTCCCTTCGGGACGCAGCGTCAGACTGTCGCCGTTGCGATCCACAAACGTGTACATCTCCTTCTCAACGATGTCCGTAACCTCGCCGAGGGAGCGCGCGAACAGTTCCGTCTTCTCCAGCACGGGAAAGCGGACTTCGCGGTAGCCGTACGCTTCCAGCACCTCACGGGTCACCGCTTCCAGGTGCTGCCAGCGCGGAATGGCATCCGGCAATATGTCGTTCATGCCGCGAATGGGCTGAATCAGGTTGGTCAAGTGAATATCCTCGAAAAATCGGCGACTGCGCCGTTTCAGCCAGGCTTAGCCCCCGTCGCCATCCGCCCCGCCGAGGCGGAAACGCGCGGTGTTGTCAGGACGCAGATACGGCGTCATGTCGAAAGGCGCGCCATCCAGTTCCATGCTCACGCCGGGCGCGTTGCCGAGGAACACTTGCAGCGGTCCGGCGCCAGAGACACCGAAACTATCTCCGGCCGGCGCCAGATCGTAATACAGACGCTTGCCGTTGGCGTCATACACCTCGATCCATGAGGCCTGGCTCAACGTGAATACCACATGCGTGAGATGCTGTGATGCCACGGCGGCTGGTTCGGTCGCCAGCGGTTGCGCTGACATACGTGGGTTACCGGGTGCCGGGGGATTGACGGCGGCTGCCGGCTGCGACGCTGGTTTTACCGTCCGTTCCACGGCGAAGCTGCTCCTGTCGGCTGTTTTGATGTGCGCCTTTGCCCCGGACTTCACCGCCGGAGGTTTTTTTTCTTCAGCGGCCGCGCGCGCCATGGCCGAGCCCGGTAGGCCGGCGCTCACCACCGCCGGCAATGGCGTATTCACGGGTTGCGGGGCGGTACTGACAGCATGGGGTGCCGGCAGCGGCGCCACTTCTTCCGCCGGCCGATGCATCCACCAACTCACCGCCAGCGCCAGCAGCAACACAATTACCGCGCCGGAGGAAACCTGCAGCCACAGCCTGCGAGCGAGCACTCCGCCGCTACCCGGCCGCTGCGTGATGAGCGGCGGTGCAGGCGGTTTGTTTCCGGTAGCACTTTCGTAGGCGGCCAGCACCTCACTCTCGGCAAGACCCAGCAGACGCGCATAACCACGCAGGTGACCGCGCACGAAAATGGCCGCGCCCAGCGAAGCATAGTCGTCACGTTCCAGCGCGTCGATTACATAGTCGCCCACATGCATATCCTGGGCGGCCTGATGCACCGACACATTGCGGCGTTCCCGCGCGGCCCGTAGCGTCGCGCCCAGGTCACCATCCATTGCGCGCGCGGTGCTGTCAGCCGGTACTTCCTGCATGGTCATAACTCTGGTTCAGTTGTTGTGCCTCGTTGGACGTGGGATACAGCGTACGCAGCTTGTTCGCATAATCAGCGGCTCCCTGTCTATTACCGAGCGCACGTTCGATGCGCACACCCAGCAACAGGGCAGAGGCGGTAGGTTGCGTCACTGCGTCGGTGTAACGCTGGATGAAGGCCCGCGCCTGCAAATAACCCTTCTGGTTGAAGCTCAACTGCGCCATTTGGTAGAGGGCCTCCGGGAAATTCGGGTTGATATCCAGGGCTTTGCGGAAATAATTCGCCGCTGAGGTGATGTCGGGTACACGGTTGGCACATACCCCTGCATTGGTGTAGGCCGCTTCCGGTGTCGGATACAGCGGATTCTGGGCCGCCTCGATGAAATATTTCTCCGACGCCTGCAGCTTGCCGTGCTGACAGAGAAACACTGCATAGTTGTTCTGGATCTGGGGGTTGTCCGGTGCCTTGCGCAGCGCGATACGGTAATTCTTGTCGGCCCTCTCAGGATCGTTGGTGCTGTCATAGAGCAGCCCAAGACCCATGTAGGCATAGGCGTTGTCGGAGTTCTGTTGCAGAGCCTTCTGCAGCTTCTGCATGGCGAGATCACGGCTGCCCTGACGCAGGTACTCGATGCCAAGTTCGGCGTTGTATTCGGAGGCTTGCGTCAGCGAGACCTTCTCACCCGAGACCGAGGAACCGGAACTCACACATCCCGCCAGTACGCATGCCGTGACGGCAGTCACAAACGGCAACAATCTGGTTTTTCTCATACCCGTGCCTCCATATGGTCGCGTCCTTGACGTTCTTGCCGGCGGATCCGGTCTTGCACCTGGCCCGCCAGCTGACCGCAAGCGGCATCGATGTCATCGCCGCGGGTGCGGCGGGTGATGGTCACGATTCCCCTGCGCCACAGATAATCGGCGAAACGATCGATCACATCCTGCGGCGAACGCCGGTAATGGGTGCCTGGGAAGGGGTTGAAGGGGATCAAATTGACCTTGCAGGGGATATCCTTCACCAGATCCGCCAATTGGCGCGCCAGTTCCGGGCCGTCGTTCACCCCATCCAGCATCACGTATTCGAAAGTGACATGCACGTGGCTGTGGTCCTGGTTCGCCATATAGTGACGGCATGCATCCATGAGCTCGGCGATGGGATGCACCTTGTTGATAGGCACCAGCACATCGCGCAGCGCATCGTTAGGTGCGTGCAACGACACCGCCAGCGCCACGTCGCATTCCCCGGCGAGTTTGAGCAGATTCGGTACCAGGCCCGATGTGCTCAGGGTCACGCGTCGCTTGGACAGGCCATAGCCGAAATCATCGAGAAAGATGTGAAGCGCCGGCAGTATATTCTTGTAGTTGGCGAGTGGCTCGCCCATACCCATGAACACAATGTTTGTGATGGCCCGCTCAATGCCGTGGATGGCGCCAAGCCGTTGATTCGCAATCCACACCTGACCCACGATCTCAGCCGTCGTGAGGTTGCGGTTGAAGCCCTGCTTGCCGGTGGCGCAGAAACTGCAGTCCATGGCGCAGCCCACCTGTGAGGAGATGCACAGCGTGCCGCGTTCGGCATCCGGAATGAACACCGTCTCAATGCCGTTGGCGGCATCCATGCGCAGCAGCCACTTGCGGGTGCCGTCGTCCGAAAGCTGCTCGTCGCTGACCTCGGGCACGCGCACTTCGGCACGCTCCCGGAGTTTTGCCCGCAATCCTTTGCCGAGATCGGTCATGGCATCGAAGTCTGCAACACCGCGATGATAGATCCACTGCATCAACTGGCGCGCGCGGAAAGGCTGCTCGCCGAGTTCGGCAAAAAACGCCTCCAGCGCCCGGCGGTCCAGGCCCAGCAGATTCACTTTGGCGGCGTTCTCGTGCATACCGGTCATTTTTTTCAGCGAGTACGCGGACAGATGTCCATGCCCGCGAAGAAGAACGCAATCTCGTTGCAGGCCGTTTCGACGGCATCGGAACCATGCACCACGTTCTCGTCCACAGTCTTGGCGAAGTCAGCGCGCAGGGTGCCGGGTTTGGCGTCCCGCGGGTTGGTGGCGCCCATGATTTCGCGGTTCCTGGCGACGGCATTCTCGCCTTCCAGCACCTGCACCATTACCGGGCCGGATATCATGAATTCCACCAGCGGCCTGAAAAACGGCCGCTCGCGATGCACGGCATAAAAGCTCTCGGCCTGGACACGGTTGAGATGCAGCATGCGTGCCGCCACGATCCGCATACCGGCTTTTTCAAACCTGGCATAGACCTCGCCGATGATATTCTTCGCCACGCCATCGGGCTTGATGATGGACAGGGTGCGTTCAATAGCCACGAAACCAGACTCCAGATACTTGACAGGTGGATGGGTATACCGGGGCCCCGGCGCGACGGGCGTCCCGGGTGCTTTTAAGCGCTGGTTGCCAGCGAGTTCAAAGTGTTAAGTGTACCGGGAGGGGGCTGGCCCAGGCAATGAAAAGCGCGATGAAAGCCTGAAAATCAGCTGATTCAGACGGTAAAACTCTCACCACACCCGCATTCGTCTTTGACATTGGGGTTGTGGAACGTGAATGACTCGTTGATACCCTTGCGGACGAAATCCACCTCGGTGCCATCCAGGAGCGGCAAGTTTTCGCGGCTCACCACCACCTTCACGCCGTGCTGCTCGAACACCACGTCCCCAGGCGCGGCGTGATCCGCATAATCCACCTCGTAGGCGAAGCCCGAACAGCCGGTCTTGCGCACGCCGAGACGCAGCCCCAAACCGCCGCCGTGTTTCTCCAGGTAGCTCCTGACCCGCCGGGCGGCGGAATCCGTCAAGGTGATTGCCATTTTCAAACCTGTTTTGCCTGCACCGTGGCTGCCGCGTACGGCGGCAGCGGCCCATTGTACCCTGCGGCAGCCTCCCGCAGGGCATCCTCCACCACCAGCGCGGCGGCACGCTTCTCCGCCGCCAGTCTCAAGCTCTCCGCCAATGCCAGCACGCTGTAGGTGGCTGCCGCCGCCAGTGGCTGGCCCCGCAGTGCTTCGCTGGCCAGGGAACACAGCGCGATGGTGGCGGGGCAACCATAGACCCGATAGCGGCATTCGAGTATCCGGGCGTCCTCATCCAGGCGCAGCGCCATCTCCACTTCCCGGCCATGCTGCGCGTTGCCGGCGCGTCCGCTGACCACGCCCGGCGTACCGGGAGCAAACATACCGGCATTACGCGGTGCGCGGAAATGCTGCCACACGTTTGCGTGATAACCCGTGACTGTTGTACCCATGGATTTATGCCGCCAGTGACTTAAGACGGCGATACTCTTCGCCGACGATGCGTGCCGCCGCGTCCACTTCCGCCGCGGTGGTAAAGCGACCCAGGCTGAAGCGCAGGCTGCTGCCCGCCACTTCATCCTCGCGACCCAGGGCGCGCAATACGTAGGACGGCTCGCGGGTCGCGGAATTGCAGGCGGAGCCGCTGGATACCGCAAGCGTGCAACAGGCGAACAGCAGGCTCTCGCCTTCCACGCCCGGAAAACTCACGTTAAGGATGCCCGCGACCCGCTGGGTCGCGTGACCATTGAGCAGCGCCTCCGGAACCAGTTCGTGAATGCCCCGCCACAGCCGCTCGCGCAATGCCGCGACATGTCCGGCATCTTCCGCGAGTTGCGCCTGCGCGAGAGCAAACGCCTCGCCCATGCCCACGATCTGGTGGGTCGCCAGCGTGCCGGAGCGCAAGCCGCCTTCGTGGCCGCCGCCATGGATAAGTGCTTCCAGGTTCACACGCGGTTCACGACGCACATACAGCGCGCCGATGCCCTTGGGGCCATACAGTTTGTGGCCGGAGAAGGACATGAGGTCCACATCCAGCATGTTCAGATCGATGGGCAGCTTGCCGGCGCTCTGGGCCGCATCCACGTGAAACAGCACACCGCGGGCGCGGGTGCCGCGGCCGATGGCGGCGATGTCCTGCGCCACGCCGATCTCGTTGTTCACATGCATGATGGATACCAGTATGGTGTCCGCGCGCAGCGCCTGTGTCACTCTCTGCGGCGGCAGCAGGCCATCTGCATCGGGTTTGAGCCAGGTGATCTCGAAACCTTCGCGCTCCAGCTGCCTGCAGGTATCCAGCACCGCCTTGTGCTCGGTGCGTGCCGTGACGATGTGCCGGCCCTTATCCTTATAGAAGTGCGCCACGCCCTTGATGGCCAGATTGTCGGATTCGGTGGCGCCGGAAGTGAAGATGATCTCGCCAGGCTGGGCATTCACGAGTGCCGCCACCTGGCTGCGCGCCCGCTCCACCGCCCCGCGCGCGTTGCGGCCCGGCGTGTGGGCGGATGCCGGGTTGGCGTACAGCCCCTCCTGGGTGAGGCAGGCGGCCATCTTCACCGCCACCCGCGGATCCACCGGCGTGGTGGCGGCGTAATCCAGATAGATGACCTTGTCGTTCATGGCATTCCTGTCGTGCTCACGCCAGCGCCACGGCGCCGGCACGTTTCGCGGTCACGGCAGCGAGCGCCGTGAGCAGCGCCCGCACATTTTCCGCGGTGTTGTCCATGCCCAGACTGATGCGCACGGCGCTGCGCGCCATCGCCGCATCCACGCCCATCGCCAGCAACACATGACTGGGTTTGCCGCTGCCGCTATGGCAGGCGGAACCGCTGGACACGGCGATGCCATGCCTGTCGAGAGCCATCACCAGCATCTCACCGGCATGACCCTCGACGCCGATCTGCACCGTGTTGGGCAGGCGCTCTGCACCGGCGGCAAAGATACGGATGCCGGCAATGCACTTCAACCCCGCCTCCATCTGTTCCCGCAACGCCTGCAGCTGCCGGGCACGCACCGCCAATTCGCTGTGCGCCAGCTCTGCCGCCTTGCCGAAGCCGATGACGCCCGCCAGATCCTCGGTGCCTCCGCGCAGCCCCTGCTCCTGCCCGCCGCCGGTAAGCTGCGGCCGCAGGTCCACGCGCTTGTCCACGATGAGCGCGCCCACGCCGCGTGGACCGTTGAGTTTGTGGGCGGACAGCGTCATGAGGTTGACGCCCAGTTCCACAAAGTCCACCGGGATCCTGCCAGCCGCCTGCACCGCATCCGTGTGCATGAGCGCGCCATATCCATGCGCACGCCCGGCGACGGCCTGCACATCCTGCAACACACCGGTCTCGTTGTTGGCGCGCATCACCGACACGAGTCGCACATCCAGGTCCAGCATATCGTCCAATGCCTGCATATCGAGACGGCCGTCGCCATCCACTGGCAGCTGCCGTACCCGCCAACCCTGGGTAGCCAGCGTCTCCGCGGGTTCCAGCACTGCCGCGTGTTCGACAGCACTCACCAGCAGACGGCCGTCCGGTGTGCCGCTGCATACGCCCTTGAGTGCCAGGTTGTTGGCCTCCGTACCGCCGCTGGTGAAAATCACCTGCGCCGGTTGTGCATTCACCAATGCCGCCACCTGCTGACGTGCGGTATCGAGGGCGGCGCGCGCCGCGCGTCCGTAACGATGGACACTGGATGGATTGCCATGTATGCCTTGCAACCACGGCAGCATGGCCTCCAGCACGCGCGGATCCAGCGGTGTGGTGGCATTGTGATCGAGGTAGATGGACGTGGCTTTCAAGGACATATTGCCGTGCTCGATGCGCCATTATAGCCAACCCAAGTAATCAGGTTTCCCGTGGCCCGTTTCTCCGCTGCTTCGCATCGAAATCCTGCAGCGCCTTCAGTAATCCGCGCAGTATGTTCACTTCGCTCTGGTCCGGCCGGGCGCGGCCGAACAGGTGCCGCAGCCGGCGCATGAGATGCCTGGGGTTGGCGGGATCCAGGAACCCGCTGTCCAGCGCCGCTTTTTCGAGATGTGCGTACAGGCGTTCCAGCTCCTCGGCAGTGGCCAGCGGCGAGCCGGATTCCGCAGCGACGCCCCCCACGTCGCGCGCCAGCATGAATTCATAACCGACCACCTGCACGGCGGCGGCAAGATTGAGCGAACCGTAATCCGGGTTTGCGGGAATATGGAGCAGGTAATGGCAACGGTCCAGTTCCTCATTGGTGAGGCCGATACGCTCGCGGCCGAACAGCACCGCCACATCCTGGTCTGCCGGCGCCGTGAGCAGCCGCTGCACGCACTCCCGCGGCATGAGTTGTGTGGGTCCGAGACCGCGCCGCCGCGCGCTGCTGCCCGCCACCAGTGCGCAGCCGGCGAGCGCTTCGTCGAGGGTCGCGACTATGCTCGCCGCTTCCAATATGTCCGTGGCACCGGAAGCCCGCGCGCTGGCATCGGCATGGGGGAACTCTGCGGGGTTCACCAGCACCAGCTGGTCCAGGCACATGGTCTTCATGGCCCGGGCGGCGGCACCGATGTTACCGGGATGGCTGGTCTCCACCAGCACGATGCGAATGTGGCGTGGCATGCGATTGGAGGGTGATTTGGGCTTCTGCTATTCTACGCGCCCTGCCGCGCTGGATTACACCGGCGCGTCCCGTTCTTTAACCGGAACCCGCACACACTCCTGGCCCGGGGAAAAATCAGGGATTCTGCCCCTGGCTGGGCAAAGGCAACCTGGAAAGCGGAGTTGACACATCAGTCAATGAGCATTTCGAGGACGCTTTCAACGCCGCCTGATGGCAAAAGATAAATTTTGGAAAAAGAATCATGCAACCATTGTTGAACATCGCCGTCAGTGCCGCGCGCCGCGCCGGTGACATCATCACCCGTCATGTGGGGCGCATCGACAGACTCACCATCAAGGCGAAAGAACACAATGACTTCGTGAGCCAGGTGGACCGGCTTGCCGAGGAAGAAATCATCTACACCTTGCGCAAGGCCCATCCGGATCACGCCATCCTCGCCGAGGAAAGCGGTGCCCAGGGCAATAATGATGAATTCCAGTGGATCATCGATCCGCTCGATGGCACCACCAATTTCCTGCACGGGTTTCCGGTGTTCTGCGTCTCCATCGCCCTCAAGCACCGCGACCGCCTCGAACACGCAGTGATCTACGACCCCATGCGCCAGGAGCTGTTCACCGCCAGCCGCGGTGAAGGCGCGCAGGTGGACGGCAGGCGCATGCGCGTCACATCACTGAAAACTCTCGACGGCGCCCTCATCGGAACCGGCTTCCCGTTCCGCGAAAACCATAACATTGACCTATATATGAAGATGTTCGAGGCCGTGGTGCGCAAGACCGCCGGCGTGCGCCGCGCCGGCTCCGCGGCTCTGGATCTCGCTTACGTGGCCGCCGGCCGCATGGATGGCTTCTGGGAAATGGGCTTGAAGCCCTGGGACATCGCCGCGGGCATGCTGCTCATCCAGGAAGCCGGCGGCATGACCGGCCATTTCGACGGCACCCCGGGCTTTCCCGAGGACGGCAACATCCTCGCCGGCGGCGAGAAAATCTTCCAGGCGCTGGCGGAGGAATTCAAACCGTTCCTACGTCAGGACTAAGTTGAGTTCTTACAAGATGCCAATTGCCCTAGATAAAAACAATTCAAAAGCTGTTGCCTCTTAAAAGATACCCCTTGGATGCCGCCGAGCACTGGACTGAGCGAGGATCGGGCCGCGCAGCGGGCAAAGCCAGGATGGCGAGCCTTCGCAGCGGACCATGGATGGTCCGTCTGCGAAGCTCCGAGCGAGGGAAGCGCGCAGGGGACCGCGAAGCGGCGGCATCCCAGGGGCGATTTCCTTTGGGTACTTTCCTAGTTCGCACAAGGAAAGTACCACGCCCGCGGGTGCGGGAACCCGTATTCAATAATTGCGGCCGGAGGTCGCGCAAAATATCTTCCCCTCATTCTGACCCTCTCCCTCTGGGTGAGGGAAAAAATGAAAGGGCGCCACAGGCGCCCTTTATCTTCAACCAGCAATAACGCAGTAGCCCCTCAGGGCATGTCATCCACCGGCTGATCCCCCTTGACCCGCACCATCAGGTCCTTCTTGCTCACGCCCAGCATGAAAGCCGCCGCGCTGGCGATGTAGATGGACGAGTAGGTACCGACGATGATGCCCACGAACAGCGCCAATGAGAAACCGTGCAGCACCGGGCCGCCGAGGATCAGGAGCGCAATCACCACCAGCAGAGTGGTGCCGGAAGTGATGATGGTGCGCGACAGGGTCTGGTTGATGGCCAGGTTGATGATTTCGAAGGGCGTTCCCTTGCGCAGCTTGCGGAAATCCTCGCGGATGCGGTCGAACACCACCACGGTATCGTTCACCGAGTAACCCATCACCGCCAGCACCGCCGCCAGCACGTTGAGATCGAACTCGATGTGAAAGATCGAGAAGACGCCCACCACGAACACCACATCGTGCAGGGTCGCCAGCACGCCGCCGATGGCGAGGCGCCGTTCGAAGCGCAACCACACGTAGGCAAGGATGCCGAGCAGCGTCAGGATGAAGGCCAGTGCGCCCTTGTAGGCCAGGTCCTTGCCTACCTCTGGACCTACGAAGTTCACCTGCTCAAGTTTCACCTGCGGCGTCACTTTTTGCAGCGCGTCCATCACATTGTTGCCGGTGTCCTTGCCCGATACCCCCCGCTTGGGCTGCAGGCGGATGAGTACCTCCTCGGGTGTGCCGAAATTCTGCACGATGGCGTCCGGGAAACCCGCCCTGGCGAGCGTGGAGCGCACCGTTTGCAAGTCCGCCGGCGCCGGGTAGGAGACCTGTACCGTCACACCGCCGGTGAAATCCACGCCGAAATTGAGCCCATGTATGACCAGCGAGGCGATGGCGATGAGCAGCACCACCACCGACATGCCCATGGCCAGCTTGCGGACCGCAAGGAAGTTGATGTGCGGGACCTTGTGAAAGAACTCCATGACCTGTCTCCCTTACACCGGCAGCCGGGTGAGCTTGCGCCCACCGTACACCCAGTTGACGATGGACCGCGTGCCCATGATGGCGGTGAACAGCGAGGTGAGGATGCCGAGTGACAGCGTTACGGCGAAGCCCTTCACCGGACCGGTGCCGAACAGGAACAGCATGACGGCGGCGGTGAGCGTGGTCACGTGCGCGTCCACGATGGTGGCGAAGGCGCGCTCATAGCCCGCGTGGATGCTCGCCTGCGGCGAGTTGCCGGCGCGCACTTCCTCGCGGATGTGCTCGTTGATCAGCACGTTGGCGTCCACGCCCATGCCCAGCGTGAGCACTATGCCGGCGATGCCTGGCAAGGTGAGGGTCGCCTGGAAGATGGTCAGCAGCGCCACCGTCAGCACCAGGTTCATGAATACCGCCAGGTCGGCGATCACGCCGAAGGTCTTGTAGTACATGGCGATGAACACCACCACCAGGACGAAGCCCAGGAGCGCCGCGTAGAAACCCTGCTTGATGTTCTCCTGGCCGAGGCTCGGTCCCACGGTACGCTCCTCGACGATGTCCATGGGCGCCGCCAGCGATCCGGCGCGCAACAGCAGCGACAGGTTCTTGGCCTCATCCTGGCCGAGGCCGCTGATCTGGAAATTCTTGCTGAAGATGCCGCGGATGGTGGCGACATTGATGACTGTATAGACCTTCTTGTGGACCGGTATGACCTGGCCGTTGACCGTGGTCCTCTCGGTCTTGGTCTCGATATAGAGCACCGCCATGGGCCTGTTGAGATTCTCGCGGGTGGTCTCGCCCATCTTGGCGGCACCGGCGGAATCCAGCGTCACGTTCACATCCGGCGTACCGTCCTCCTGGCTGAAGCCCGAGGTGGCGTTCACCAGCTGGTCGCCGCTCACGATCACGTCGCGCTTAAGCAGCACCGGGCGGCCGGACTTGTCGGTAAACAGCTGGTCATCCAGCGGGATGTGGCCGGTTTTCTGTGCGCTTACTGCGTCCGCGGTGTAATCCACCAGCCGGAACTCCAGGGTCGCGGTGGCGCCGAGTATCTCCTTGGCGCGGGCCGTATCCTGCACGCCCGGCAGCTCCACCACTATGCTGTTGCCGCCCTGCTGCTGCACCACAGGTTCCGCTACGCCCAGCTCGTTCACGCGGTTGCGCAGCGTGGTGATGTTCTGTTCCACCGCCAGCTGCCGGATGGATTGCACGGCCTGGGGGCTGATGCGTGCCGCCAGCGAATTGGCCGGGGTGCCGGAGTTGACGGTCAGTTCCGGATACTGCGTGCTTAACAGCGCCCGCGCCTTGCTCACGTCATCCGCCGTGCGGAACAGCATGTTGATGGTGTCACCGCTTATGGACACATCCTGGTAATGGATGAGCTTCTCGCGCATGGCACCGCGCAGGTCGGTCATGTCGCGCTGCAGTTTCGCCTGCACCGCCGCATCCAGATCCACCTGCAGCTGGAAATGCACGCCGCCCTGCAGATCAAGACCCTTGGCCATGGGCCGGAGGCCGATATCGCGGATCCAGCGGGGCGTGCGCGGCGCCAGATTCAGCGCCACCACGAAGTTGCTGCCCAGGGATTTCTTCACCACGCTGAGTGCGCGCAGTTGCGTATCGGTGTCGCTGAAACGCACCAGTACGCGGTTATCGCTGATGACCGCGGATTTATACGGCAGTTTGGCGGCATCCAGCGCCTGCTCCACCTGCAGGGTAGTGGCGCTGCTCACCTGGGCGTTGTTCTCGGAAACCTGTACCGAAGGATCCTCGCCGTACAGGTTGGGCAGCGCCAGCAGGATACCGATCACCGTCACCAGGATGACGGTGATGTTTTTCCAGGACGGATAACGGTTCAGCATGACTTGAGTCCGGTCCGGCAGGCCTAAAGGTTCTTGAGGGTGCCCTTGGGCAGCACCGCGCTCACCGCCTGCTTCTGCACCCGGATCTCGACGCCCTGCGCGATCTCCAGCGTAAGGAAGTGGTCGCCCACGTCCTTGACGCGGCCGAGCACGCCGCCGTTGGTCACCACCTCGTCGCCCTTGTTGAGGGCGGTGAGCATTTTCTGGTGTTCTTTCTGGCGCTTCTGCTGCGGCCGGATGAGGAAGAACCAGAAAAACGCGATGATGGCACCGAAGATGACGATAGTGACGATGGGGTCGCTGCCCTGCGGGGCGGGCGCGCCGCCGGCGGCGTAGGCGTCGGAGATTAGGTAGCGCATGGGTGATCCTAGGTCCTGGTCAAACAAAGCCGGGCGGCTGCCCGGCGGGAGAATGCGGATTTTACAACGTCCGGCGCGGGTTGGGGCCGGTCCGCGGCCGCGGATTATGCCATAGGAGGCGTGGTTTCTCCCCGCCGGGTGTAGAAATCCGCCACATAAGCCGTGAAACGGCCAGCGCTGACAGCCTCCCGCAATTCCCGCATGAGGGACTGGTAGTAATAGAGGTTGTGGATGGTCATGAGCCGCGGGGCGAGGATCTCGCCGCATTTGTCCAGGTGCCGCAGGTAGGCCAGGCTGTAGTGCCGGCAGGCGTAGCAACCGCACTCCGCATCGATGGGCCGGGTGTCGGACCGGTATTCGCTGTTGCGGATGCGCACCACGCCTTGGCGGGTGAACAGGTGGCCGTTACGGGCATTGCGGGTGGGCAGCACGCAATCGAACATATCCATGCCGCGGCGCACCGCCTCGACGATGTCCTCCGGCGTGCCCACGCCCATGAGATAACGCGGCTGCTCCGCCGGCAGCCCCGGGCCGAGCGCATCCAGGATCCGCAGGCGCTCCGCCGGCTGCTCGCCCACCGACAATCCGCCGATGGCATAGCCGTCAAAACCCGTCTGCCGGAGGCCGGCGAGCGACGTCTGCCGCAGCGCCGGATACATGCCGCCCTGAACGATGCCGAACAGCGCCGCCGCATGCGCACTGTGCGCCTGCTTGCAGCGGCGTGCCCAGCGCAGGGATAGCTCCATGGATTCGCGCGCCTGGGATTCGGTGGCGGGATAGGGCGTGCATTCATCGAACACCATGATGATGTCCGCGCCCAGCTCATGCTGTACGCGGATGGAATCCTCGGGGCTGAGAAACACGGCGTCGCCGTTCACCGGCGACTGAAAGCTGACGCCCTGCTCGCTGATCTTCCTGAGTTCCGCCAGGCTGAACACCTGGAAACCGCCGGAATCGGTGAGGATAGGGCCCTCCCAGTGCATGAAAGCATGCAGGTCACCGTGGGCGCGGATGATCTGCGTGCCGGGCCGCAGCATCAGATGGAAGGTGTTGCCGAGGATGATCTCGGCGCCCGCCTCCCGCAGTTCTTCCGGCGTCATGGCCTTCACCGTGCCATAGGTGCCCACGGGCATGAACGCCGGTGTCTCCACCGTGCCGCGGGTGAAGGTCATGCGGCCACGACGGGCCCCGGCATCGGTTTGCAGTAACTCGAATTTCATGCGCCCATTCTCGCATCCGGCGCGGGCGTCACGAACATGGCATCCCCGTAACTGAAAAAACGGTAGCGCTGCTCCACCGCATGCCGGTAGGCGGCGAGCACAGCTTCCGTGCCCGCGAACGCGCACACCAGCATCAGCAAGGTGGATTCCGGCAGATGGAAGTTGGTGATGAGCGCATCCGCCACCCGGAAACGGTAGCCCGGATATATAAAGAGTGCGGTCTCCCCCGAGAACGGCTGCAGCCCGCTGCCGCTGGCCGCCGCTTCCAGGCTGCGCACCGCGGTAGTGCCCACGGCGATCACCCGGCCGCCGCGTGCCCGGGCCAGCGCCACCGCCTCGCAGGTGGCCGCCGGCACCGATACCCGCTCGCTGTGCATGTGGTGTGCGCGGATATCGTCCACCCGCAGCGGCTGGAAGGTGCCGGCCCCCACGTGCAGGGTCACATAGGCGCGCTGCACCCCCAGTTGATCCAGTTGCGCCAACAGCGCCGCATCGAAATGCAAGCCCGCGGTGGGCGCCGCCACTGCGCCGGGCACGCGCGCGTACACCGTCTGATAGCGCTCACGGTCCGCAGGGCTATCCGCGTGCTGTACGTACGGCGGCAGCGGCACATGACCATGCTGATACAGGAAATCCGGCAGTGCGGCAGCGGCGAATTCGATGCGCAGGAACTCCCCCTCGCGCCCGGTAACCGTGACATCTGTGGCATCCGCCACGCGGATGCGCATGCCGGTGCGCAGTGGCTTGCTGGAGCGCGCCTGCACCAGCGCATGGTGCTCATCCAGGATGCGTTCCACCAGGAGTTCTACCGCACCACCGCTTGTTTTGCGGCCGAACAGCCGCGCCGGAATCACGCGCGTATCGTTGAAGATCAGCAGGTCACCGGCCTTGAGCAACTCCGGCAACTCCCGGAACCGCCGGTCCGTGCAGCGGCCATTGGTGCCATCGAGGCACAACAGGCGGCTGGCGGTGCGTTCCGGCAGCGGATGCTGGGCGATGAGTTCCGCGGGAAGCGGGTAATTGAAATCCTGGCGCCGCATAGGCGGCACAGGGTAACAGCATCGGCGGGCAACCAGAAATCCGCGCCCGGCACCCGCCGGGCGCAGTCAGGACAACTCAATCAATGCCGAAGTGCAGGAAACTCGGTCCGAAATGCCAAGCGCAGTAGAGTGCCAACAGGTCGTCGCCTGCCCGGGTGGCCGGACTGGTAGACGCATGGAACTCAAAAGGGCAGAATTTTTCTGCTCTCTACACCTCCATGCATCTGGGTGCATGCCCCCTAGCTTTTGAGTTGTACGGACGTGCACAAGGCCCAGAAGAAAGTCGCTGAGGCGGCAAGGGCTAAAAAGCAGTTCCGGGAGGCGTGGAAACACGCGGATGTGACACTGACTGGATCAGCTTGGTAGCTAGTTTGGACTGCACCCGGTTCTTCAGGCGCTGGCCTCAGCTAAATTTAGCACGGGTGCATTGGCGGAATATCCGCGCTGGTATTACGGCAAGAGCTTGGGGTCCCAGCAGTTCGTCACTATGACAGGACTATGGCAAAATACGCGCGACCCTACACCAGAATAACGCAGCTCGGTGATTTATAGGCCTTGCCCGGGTGGCGGAACTGGTAGACGCGCGGGACTCAAAATCCCGTTCCCCTCAAAGGAGTGTCGGTTCGATTCCGACTCCGGGCACCACCCACAGCTGTCAGCCTGCACATCGAATGAAGTATTGCAGCCAGTGCGGTCACGAGTTGACGGTGCAGATACCGCCCGGCGACCACCTGCCCCGCCGGGTCTGCGGGCATTGCGGCACCATCCATTACCAGAACCCCAAGCTGGTGGTGGGCTGCGTTTCCGAATGGGATGGGAAGATACTGCTCTGCCGCCGTGCCATCGAGCCGCGCAAGGGTTACTGGACTCTGCCCGCAGGCTTCATGGAGAACGGTGAAACCACCGAACAGGCGGCCATGCGTGAAGCTGCGGAAGAAGCTTTGGCGGAAGTGGAAATCATCGCGCCCTTCGCGCTGGTGAGCGTACCGCATATCAGCCAGGTACATCTCATGTTCCGCGGACGGCTGAAAGACGGGCGCTACGGCACGGGAGCGGAGAGTCTGGATTCCGTGCTGACCGAGGAGCAGGCTATCC
This sequence comes from Gammaproteobacteria bacterium, assembly GCA_028871235.1. Classification (GTDB taxonomy): domain Bacteria; phylum Pseudomonadota; class Gammaproteobacteria; order Natronospirales; family REEB76; genus REEB76. The sequence continues at coordinate 11,239 of JAGWNO010000002.1, read as the reverse complement.
CCTGGGCGGAGATCGCCTTCCCCAGCGTGCACTACACCCTGGAATGCTTCCTCGAAGACCGCCGCCGGCGCCACTTCGGGTTTCACAGCACCGTCTGGCGGAAACCCTCGGCGGCCTGAAGCAGCGCGCCGCCGGAGCTTATGGCAGAATCAGCAGGTGATCTGCGTCTGTGGAGGAATGGAGCATGGCCTTCGTCGTCACGGAGAACTGCATCAAGTGCAAATACACCGACTGCGTGGAGGTATGCCCCGTGGACTGCTTCCATGAGGGTCCCAACTTCCTGGTGATCGATCCGGACGAGTGCATTGACTGCACCCTGTGCGAGCCGGAATGTCCGATCAACGCGATTTACTCCGAGGACGATCTGCCGGAGGATCAGCAACATTTCCGCGAGCTCAATGCGGAGCTGGCGAAGAACTGGCCGGTCCTCACACAGCAGAAATCCGCACCTGCCGATGCCAAGCAATGGGAAGGCAAAACAGAAAAACTCAAACTGCTGGAACGCTGATATCCGCTCATAAAACACTACGCCCGTCCTCACCGACGGGCGTTTTTATTTGGCGGCGATCTTGATTTACTTGGCTGTCACGTCCTGCATCAGTTTCTCAAGACGCCCCTGGTTCATGAGCTGCTGTTGCTCCATGGCCGCGGCGGCTTTCTTGGCGGCGTCCTCGTTGACGGCCTTGCCCACCTGGATCACCCCCAGCATGCCAAACTGGTGATGCGGATTGCACTCGTATAGATAGACGCCCTGCACGCCGAACTTCACCGTCAGGTCCTTGCTGATCTCACTCTTCCAACCCTCCGCGCCCTTGGGCGTCAGAAAGGACTGGCTGTCATGGCCCGCGTCGGCAGCCACGAAGTGCACCGTGTCTCCCGGCTGGATGTGCAGATAGGCGGGCTCGAACACGAAGGTGCCGTCGGCACCGGTGTTCAGTTCCTTGACGGTGTAGTCCTTGGCATAGGCATTGGCGGCTAACAGGGAAACAGCCAATACTGCACCCGATACAAGCAGTTTATTCATCTTTGACTCCTCGCAAACGACTGGGGTGACACTGCCGGCAGCAGCGAAGCTGGCGGAGTTCGATGCGGAATTTGCGCATCACATGGGAATATTATCGCATTGGGTCGCGGCCGCACACTTGATCTGCATCAAGTGCATCGCTCAATGGACCGCATTGGGCGCGGGCGGCGTCGCGAGATCCAGCGCAGACGCCAGCTCCCGCACCGGAAGATAGCCGTCGATCAGCTGGCCCTTGTCGGTGATGATCGCCGGCGTGCCATCCAGGCCCAGCAGTTCGCCGAACTGGTAGCCCGCCGCGACTGGCGCCTGATCGCAGCTGACGCTCGGCGGCGGATGGCCCTGCATGGCGGCGGTGAACGCCGCCTTGCGGTCCTTGGCGCACCACACCGATACCGCCTTGTCCCACGAGGACGAGCCGACGCCGGCACGCGGGAAAAACAGATAGCGCACCGCGATACCCATGGCGTTGAGCGTGGGCCGGTCATGCTCCAGCTGGCGGCAGTACTCGCAGTCGATATCGGTGAGCACGGTGATGGTGCGCCTGGGGTGAGGTGGCGTGAACACGATCATGTCGGCGTCGCCAAGCCGCTTGAGGTAGTCGAGCCGCGCCGCGGCGCGCTGCGGTTGCGTAAGGTTGCTGCCGTCATGCAAGTCGATGATCTCGCCGCGGATGAGGTAACGGCCGTCGGCGCTCACATAAGCCACCTGCGGACCGATGATGATGCGGTACAGACCCGGGATGGGAGCCAGAGTCACGTCCGCGGGCTTGAGGCCGAGCTTGCCGGCGAGCTGTGCCGTTACCGTGCTGCGATCACCGGCGTGGGCGCCGGCCGCCGCCAGCAGCGTCACACACACAAGCACAACAGCAAGCACGGATTTCATGGGGGCCCGGTCAATGACCATGACGTATGGGACAGCGCCGCGCGGTGGCTTGTTCCCGGCGGCCATGATACCCGCCCCCGGCCCGGGGGCGAAAGCGTGCTGCCCTTCAACCGCGCGGGTGATGCTGGGCGTGCAGGTCTTTCAGGCGTTCGCGCGCCACATGGGTGTAAATCTGCGTGGTGGACACATCGCTATGGCCCAGCAGCATCTGCACCACGCGCAAGTCCGCACCGTGATTCAACAGGTGTGTGGCGAAGGCGTGGCGCAGCGTATGCGGCGACAATGACGTGCGGATATCGGCCTTCTGGGAGTAGCGCTTGATGATGTGCCAGAACGCCTGGCGCGTCATGTGATCGCTGCGGCGCGTGGGGAACAGGTAATCGGTCTGTTGTTCGTTGAGGATCTCGAGCCGTGCCTTGCCCATGTATTTTTCTATCCAGCTCTGGGCTTCCTCGCCCATGGGCACGAGCCGCTCGCGGTCACCCTTGCCCAGTACCCGCACCACCCCCTGGCGCAGGTTCACCTGGCTGAGTCGCAGATTCACCAGTTCCGACACGCGCAGGCCGGTGGCATACAGCAATTCCAGCATGGCGCGGTCGCGGATGCCGAGGGGTTCATCGGTGACGGGTGCCTTGAGCAGCGCCTCTACTTCCGATTCCGTCAGGGATTTCGGCAGCGGCCGGCCGAGCTTGGGCATGTCGATGCGTGTGCTTGGATCCTCGGTGATGCGGCCTTCGCGCAGCAGATACCGGTAAAAGCGGCGGATACTGGACAGCTGGCGTGCGGTGGAACGCGGCCGTGTACCTTGCTGCACACGCCAGGCGAGAAATGCCAGCAGGTGCTCGCGCCGGGCGCTGTTGATCGGGGTGCCTTGTTCATCGAGCCAGCGGCTGAGACCTACCAGGTCCGCGCGGTAGGCAGACAGCGTATTTTCCGCCAGTCCGCGTTCGCTCCACATGGCATCCAGGAAATGCTCCACATGCCGCTGACCAGGGGTTGTTATGGAGCTGCTGCGGACGGCATGCGTAGTGTGGATGGCGCCGCTCGTTTCTGCTGTTTCCGTCATGGGGGTACCTCTTGGAGGCCTGTGTATTATTTTGTATACAAACATTTAACCATCGAGAGCTAGTCTCCCTAGATTTAACAATAAAAACTGTGATGTCCATCACAATTTATGTTAAGTATTGTTTATTATCGCGTGCCTTGCGGGCCTTGGGCTGAATCCGGATACTGCCCGCGGCCATGCAACACCACCCCCTGCGTATCCTGTATCGGCTGATCTTCCCGCTGCGAGCCTGGCTCGCGGCCCTGCTGTTCCTCCCGCCGGTCGCCGTGTTCGTGATCTGCGTGCCGGGGCAGGCACGGCGGCGGCGCTCCGCCCGGCAGGCGGGTCGCATGCTGTTCCGGCTGGCCGGTATCCCGGTGAAAGTCATGGGCCTTGAGCGCCTGCCCCCCGAGCCCTGCTTCCTGGCCGCCAACCACGCCAGTTACCTGGACGGCCTGCTGCTCACCGCCGCCCTGCCGCCGCGTTTCGGCTTCGTCATCAAGCGCGAGGTGACCCGTGCGCCGCTGCTCGGCCGGTTGCTGGCGCGGCTCGGATCAGAATTCGTGGAGCGCTTCGATACTAAAGCGGCGCGCAGCGATGCCGGTCGTCTCATCCATCTGGCGCGCGGCGGGGTTTCGTTAGGCGCGTTCCCCGAAGGTACGTTCCGTCGCGAACCCGGCCTGCGCCCCTTCCAACTGGGCACGTTTCTGGCGGCGACACGCGCCGGTATACCGGTGGTGCCGGTGGTAATACGCGGTGCCCGCGGCATCCTGCCGGCTGATACCCTGCGCCCCCGTCCCGGCAAGGTGGAGATCGAAGTGCTGCCGGCCGTCTATCCAGGCGGCAAGCGCGGTGCGGACGCACGCGCGCTGCGTGACGGCGTGCGCGCACGCATCCTCGCGCACTGCGGCGAACCGGATCACGCGCACGCGGCGCTCCAGCACCCGCCGAAGAAGGCGGCGCGTGCGGTGGTACGTGACAGAATCAGGGACTGAGGATCAGTATCTCTGCCCGCTGCGGGCCTCGAGGTAACGCCACCGGGCTTGCGCCCGAGCACGGCTGTCGTCGAAGCGGGCCGTTGGAATACATAAGGTTATCAGCCGCACTGATAAACTGGCACCCCGCTGAACCGCGCCGCATGCCATGCCCGATCTCGCACCCGTCACACCGACCACCGGCCATTCGCTGCGACAGCATCCGGCCTTCCTGCTGTTCTGGTGCGCGCGGGTGGGCTCGGGTTTCGCTTTCCAGATGCTGTCGGTGGCGCTGGGCTGGCAGATCTATGCCCTGACCCGCAGCACCTTCGCCCTCGGCCTCATCGGCCTGGCGCAGTTCGTGCCCTCCTTCCTGCTGGCGCTCCCCGCCGGCCATGTGGCGGACCGCTATGAGCGGCGCCGCATCGTGCTCACGTGCCAAGTGATCGAGGGACTCGCCATCGGGCTGCTGGCAGCGGGCAGCTTCCTCCGCTGGTATGACCAGACCGCAATCCTGTCCATGGTGTTCGTGATCGGCGTCGCCAGGGCTTTCGAGTTTCCGACCCTGCAGGCGCTGCTGCCGGGACTGGTGCCACCGGCAATGTTACCGCGTGCCATGGCGGCCAGCGCCACCGCCGGGCAGACCGCCATGATCGCAGGACCGGCGCTCGGCGGCTTCCTTTACGTGGCCGGAGCGGGCGTGGTGTATGCCGTGGCGGGGGTGCTGTATTTTGGTGCCGCGCTGCTGATGTGGCGACTGCGGACCGGGCGCCCGCAAGTGAATCGCGCGCCGCGCACGCTCCGCACCGTGTTCGCCGGCATCACCTTCATCCGTCATCGGCCGGTGGTGCTGGGCGCAATCTCGCTGGATCTGTTCGCGGTGCTGCTGGGCGGCGCCACCGCGCTCCTGCCGGTGTTTGCGCGGGACATCCTGCACACCGGACCGTGGGGGTTGGGCCTGTTGCGTGCGGCGCCGGCGGTGGGCGCGCTCACCATGGGTGTGTGGCTGGCGCATAGACCATTGAAACGCCGCGTCGGCCGGATCATGTTCGCCTCGGTGGCGGGCTTCGGCCTCAGCACCATCGTGTTCGCCCTGTCCACCTCGTTCCCGCTGTCACTCGCCGCACTGTCCGCCCTCGGCGCACTGGACATGATCAGCATGGTCATCCGCGGAGCGCTGGTGCAACTGGAAACCCCCGATGCGATGCGCGGGCGCGTAAGCGCCGTGAACGCCATCTTCATCAACACCTCAAATCAACTGGGGGAATTCGAATCCGGTCTCACCGCCACCTGGTTCGGCACCGTGCCCGCCACCCTCATCGGCGGCATCGGCACACTGGTAGTGGTGGCGCTCTGGATGTGGAGGTTCCCGGCACTGCGGGAACGGGAGAGACTTGAATCGTTTCCGCCGGCGTGAAAAGCGATGCGGACGGGCAGCCGCACTCCGTGTGCGGCTGCCTGCGTCCGTTATTTGGCCGGGATCATCAGATGTTCATAGAGCGTGCCGCCTCACATCACCTTCGCATAAGAACCCGGGCCGGCATGCCGCAGGCCCGTTGCCATCATCGCGGCGGCGTTCAGTCGCCTTGCAGCCCGCGATCCTTGAGCATCGGCCCGATCTCGGGATCGTGGCCGCGCCAATCGCGGTACATTTTCGCCAGGTCCTCGGTGTTGCCGCGCGACAGGATCATGTCGCGGAAACGCTGGCCGTTGGCACGCGTCAGACCACCGTGCTCCTGGAACCAGCCATAACCGTCATCCGCCAGCATCTCGGTCCACAGGTAAGCATAGTAGCCGGCGTCATAGCCGTTGGCCCAGATGTGCAGGAAATAGCTGGAACGGTAACGCGGCGGCACCTGTGACAGATCGAGATGGGTTTTCTTGAGCGCCTCGGTCTCGAACTGATCCACGTTCTGCGGCGGCGCGCTCGCCGGCAGCATGTGCCACTGCATGTCGAGATCGGCAGCCGCCAGCAACTCGGTCATGTCGTAGCCCTTGTTGAAGGTGGCGGCCTTCTTGATCTTGTCCACCAACTCCTGCGGCATGGGCCGGCCGGTCTTGTAGTTGATTGCGTAATGCGCCAGCACCTTGGGATTGAGCGCCCAGTGCTCGTTGAACTGCGACGGGAATTCCACGAAGTCGCGCGCCACGGCGGTGCCGGACAGGCTCGGGTATTCCTGGCTGGCGAAGAAGCCGTGCAGCGCGTGACCGAATTCGTGGAACATGGTGGTCACGTCGTCGAAGCTGATGAGTGCGGGCTGACCCGGCGCCGGCTTGGTGAAGTTGGCCACGTTATAGATCACCGGCTTCTGGCCCAGGAGCTTCGACTGGGTGACCATGTTGTCCATCCAGGCGCCGCCTGACTTGTTGTCGCGTTTGAAGTAATCGCAATAGAACAGACCCAGCGGCTTGCCGTTGTAGTCATACACCTCAAACACGCGTACATCGGGCTGCCACACCGGCAGGTCGTGGCGTTCCTTGAATGTCAGGCCGTAGAGTTCATGGGCGGCGTAGAACACGCCGTCCTTGAGCACGCGGTTGAGTTCGAAATAGGGCTTGATCTGGGATTCATCCAGATCGTATTTTTGCTTGCGCACCTGCTGGGCGTACAACTCCCAGTCCCAGGGCTGAAGCTTAAACTTGCCGCCATCCCGGTTGATGACCTGCTGGATTTCAGCGGCTTCCTCGCGTGCCTTGTGGGTGGCGGCTGGGATCAGCTTATTGAGGAAATCCTCCACCGCAGCCGGCGTTTTCGCCATCTGGTCCTGAAGTTTCCAGGCGGCGAAATCCGGGTAACCCAGCAGCTTCGCCTTCTGCGCGCGGAGTTCGGCGAGCTTCGCAATCGTGGCGCGGGTATCGTTGGCGTCGCCGCGTTCGGTACGGGTCCAGGACGCCTCGAAGAGTTTCTCGCGCGTGGCCCGATCCGTAAGCGACCGCAGCGCGGGCTGCTGCGTGGTGTTCTGCAGCGGGATCACCCATTCGCCCTTGAGGCCGCGGGCCTTGGCGGCCTGGGCGGCAGCGTCCAGTTCGCCCCGCGAGAGGCCGGCCAGTTCGGATTTGTCGTTCACCACCAGCGCGCCTGCCTTGGTGCCGGCCAGCAGCTGGTTGACGAATTTGGCGCTGAGGCTGGCTTCCTCCTCGTTCAGCTTCTTGAGCTTGGTCTTGTTGGCGGGAGAAAGCTTGGCGCCCGCCAGCACGAACTGCTGATGGTAGTACTCGATCAGGCGCTGCGATTCGGGGTCGAGCTTGAGTTTGTTGCGCTCGTTATAGATGGTCTGGATGCGCTTGAACAGCCTGGCGTTGAGATAGATGGCGTCCTGGCTGGCGGCGAGCTTGGGCGCCTCCTGCTCCTGCACTTTCTGCAACTCGGGGTCGGTATTGGCGCCGGTGAGCACGTTGAACACCTGATTCACGCGGGTGAGCATCTGTCCGCTCTTCTCCAGGGCCACCAGCGTGTTCCGGAAAGTCGGCGGCGCCGGATTGTTGGCGATCTTCTCGACCTCCGCGAGTTGCCGCTTCATGCCCGCCTCCAGGGCCGGCTGGAAATCGCTGTCCTTGATCTTGTCGAAGGGCGGCGCTAGGAACGGCAGGGCGCTGGGGGTGAGCAAGGGGTTGGTACGGTTCATGGCAGCGGACTCCGAAGCCGCGGACAGGCTGGATGCACCGAGCAGCAGCGCGCCGACCAGGGTAAGCGTGACAATGCGCAACATCGCGGGATTCCTCGTGGTGGTTGAACAAGCCCGCCGGACATCCGGGGCGCCCGGCGCGGAACCCGCACTTTACCCTCACAGGGGATGTGAGTCCAAATGCAACTGCGGGCGGGATTTACCGAATGGCCCGGGATACAAGCTGGTTTATCAACACCTGGCACCTGTCTCAACGGATCCGCCGCGGCTGCCGCGCCCTGAGGTCGCATAATTGCGCTTCGAGATCATGCACACGATCAAGCAGCGTCAGGATCAAGGCCAGGCCATGCACATCCAGCTCGAGTTCATCACGCAAGCGGCGGGCGGTCCTCGCTATCACGATGCAATCGGCGCGATAGGCGAGCGGTGCCGCGTCAGGATCGGCCGGCGGAAGCACGCCGTAATCCGTGAGCTCGTGGAGTTCCGCTTCCGACAGGCCCGACAGTTCAGCCAGCCTTGTCAGGGGCAGATCAGAGTGCTCATCCAGCCACAGCACTTCAGTGAGTTCAGTTCCCATTCCTCGCCTCCTGCTTGAACTGCTTGCGCGGGTCGTAATTCGAGACTTCAGCCAGCTGCTTGTAAAAAGCGCGTTGCTGTTCAGTGATTTTGCCGGGCACCACGATCTGCACGATGGCGAAAAGATCGCCTTCGCCCGCACGCGGCTTGGGCAGCCCGCGCCGGGGAAGACGCAGTTGCTGGCCGGCCTGGGTCCCCGGGGATATCTTGAGCCGGACCGGACCACCGGGCGTCGGCACTTCGACGCTGGCACCCAGCACCGCCTCCCACGGCGCCAAGGGCAGGTCCATATACAGGTCGTGGCCGCTCACGCGGAAAAAAAGATGCGGCTGCAGCGTGATGTTGAGATACAGATCGCCATCGCGGCCGCCGTTGAATCCTTTCCCGCCCTTGCCCGGCACCCGCAGCCGCTGTCCGTCGGTGGCGCCCTTGTGGATGTGCGCCTTGAAGGTACGCGGCACCCGGCGCATCGCCCCACCCGCATCGTATTCCGGCATGCTCAGGTCAATATCCACGTCGGTGCCGCGATAGGCCTGCTCGAGCGTGATGCTCACCGGGATCTCATAATCCTGTCCCGGAATCGGCAGCTTGGTGCGCGCCTGTCCGGAGCGCGGCCGGCCGCCGCGGAGACCGGCAAACAGGTCAGCCAGGTCGATATCGTCGAATGAAAACCGTGTGTCGCCGTACTGCTGCTGCCAGTCCGGCGGCGGCCTGAAATCCTGTCCCGGCTGCTGTTTGCCCAACTGGTCGTAGGCGGCGCGCTTCTCCGCATCCTTGAGTGTCTGGTAGGCCTCCGCGATCTCCTTGAAGCGCTTCTCGGCATCCGCCTCCTTGGAAACGTCGGGATGGTATTTGCGCGCCAGCTTGCGGTAAGCCGCCTTGATATCCGCCTCACTGGCGCCGCGTTTCACACCGAGCACGTCGTAATAGTCTTTGTATTTCATGCTGCTTCGCCGGCCGGTGGTTCGATCAAGCGGGCCTGGCAGACCCGCGAATCACCGCTCGAAAATGGATATAACTCATAACCGGATGAGGCGCAACCGGCTTGTTTGCCGGGCAAAGTCCCCTTGAGCCGATGCTTGCCTTATACTGCGGCTTCAACATGAAGGAGTACCCGTGGCAAAAGTTAACTATCAGTTCGACAAGCGCCAGCGCGACCTGGCCAGGAAAAAGAAGCAGGAAGACAAGCGCCTGAAGAAGCAGGCCAAGAAAATCGCCAAATCACCGGAAGCCGGCGGCGCTGTGCTTCCCAAAGACGAAACAGGTCAGTCCTGAAGCGACACGGCTGAAAAACTGCCAGGGCCGCCTGCGACCGGCGCAGCCGCATCCCGCCCGTTCAGGAATCTGTGCTTCGCTATACGCCGCGCTCTCCCGATCTGAAACCTCACACCTCGTCTTCCTGTGACGCCTTAACAACAGGCTCGCCCAATTTATCGAAGCCAACCACAAGATTGATGGGCCGGCAGCACACCTGGCAGTCTTCTATATAACTCTGATTCTCCACGGAACAATCCACGATGATCCCGACAGTCTCGCTGCAATAGGGGCACTGGATATCAACGGTCTCGGTGCTGTTCACAGACATACCCTCGCAAGCGATCAAGGCTAGCGTGCAGTCCTGACGACCACGGTCTTTTCGGTGCCTTCGCCGGCCAGCGCCCAGATCCAGGCAAGTACGCACAGAATAAAATTGGTATCCCAATAGTTGTAAGTGGCCAGGATCGCGACCAGCAGGCGCGGGGCAAAGACCCAGCCCAGCCACCAGAACAGGCCGCCGAACGGGACGCTTGAAAACAGCAGCGTCAATCGCGGAAAGAAGCACATGAACAAGATGAACCAGAGACCGTGGTGAAGCCAGAAGCTATCCATATTGCTAGCGGGGCGTCTGGCCCGCAGCGGCCAGCAATGCCGCCCGGCGCTCAAGACTCTCCCTGGGCCAATACGCCTTGCGATCGTAATACTCGGCCACCGCGGGCGTATTTTCCGGAAGCACGACCCAGGGCTGTTTGGATGATGTGAAGATATGGATATCCGGCGGCAGGCGATCAGGCTCATCCAGCGTCCCGACCCGCACGAAGCGCACCGCATCCCCCGCCCCGGCGTAATTGCTCCACAGCGCGATACGGCACACCAGACAGCGGCTGATCTTCTGGCCCTTGCCGCTATTGGAGGGTGTGTTGACGATCTCCACCTCGCCTTTCAACAGCATTACCCGGTTCGCTTCGATCATGGCGTTGAGCGCAATTGCGGCCCCGGTCTCGCGCTGGCACCAGCGACAATGGCAGCAGTGCACGAACAGCGGCCCGCTGGTCATGCGGTAACGTACCGCGCGGCAAGTGCAGCCGCCTTCGAAAGTTTGATGTTCTTTTTCAGGCATCGCCATATCCTAGATCGATAGAGTTACATGCATGCGAATGGCGCATCGAATGGATGTTTGATGTAATGAGGTTCACATGCGACTTATACTAATGTTCTGCATACGCCCTATCAAACGATTCGCCCTTCGCAATCCGCGCCAGCAATCGGCTTATCCCGTGGCTGCCGCCCCGGGTAGCCATCCACTCCGCCACGCGGCATCCAGCTTGCGCGTATATGAACGGGTACTTACTTGCTTCCTCGAACCACCTCGTCTTATCCACGGGCAAATGATCAGTGGGTGTATTAAGGCAGCCGTTCTGGTTAGCTTTCGCCAGTGCCGCAAACTCCGGTGCATCCGATGCCACCACCGCAACACCTTCATCAAACCAAGCCGGAACCGTGTCCATGATCGAATGATATATTCCGATGCGACCTGAGACCTCGATGAGCGACAGCTCATGGGAAATATCGATCTCGTTCATGCCCTTGGGGCCCAAGAGCAGCACGAATGCTCCGACTGAACCGCTGGTGGCATCGCCGCCCCCGATCCTGCCGATACACTTCTGCGTCGCGCAGATCAGGACCCGCGGGTGATACTCAATGTCGCCATAGAAATACCGGATGCGATTCTCTGCGAGTACCAGCACACGCTTCGTGAGCGCCTGTTCTCCGACAGGCATCCCGCTTTGTACATAGATGCCGCTTTCGGTTTTTTCAAAGCCGAAACAGATCGGACATACGGCAACAGCCAGTG
>JAGWNO010000104.1 GCA_028871235.1 Gammaproteobacteria bacterium | reverse complement strand
GCCGAGGCTGCACGCTTCAACGTGGCCGAGGGCGCCCAGATCATCGACATCAACATGGGCTGCCCGGCGAAAAAAGTCTGCAACAAGCTGGCCGGTTCAGCGCTATTACAGGACGAGACCCTGGTTGGACAGATTCTAAACGCTGTAGTGGCCGCGGTGGATGTGCCGGTGACCCTCAAGATCCGCACCGGTTGGGATCGGCAGCATAAAAACGGGGTGCGCATCGCCCGGATCGCGCAGGATTCCGGCATAAAAGCCCTGGCTGTGCATGGCCGCACCCGCGCCGACCTGTATGCGGGCGAGGCGGAATACGCCACCATCCGCGCCATCAAGGCGGCGGTGGACATCCCGGTGATGGCCAACGGTGACGTGAACACGCCGCAGCAGGCCAAGGCGGTGCTGGATGCCACCGGTGCTGATGCGGTGATGATCGGACGGGCCGCCCAGGGGCGGCCGTGGATCTTCCGGGAGATCGAACATTACCTGGCGACCGGCGCCATGCTGCCGCCGCCGGACGATGAGGAAATCGCCGCCATAATGCGGGCACATCTGGACAATCTGTACTGTTTTTACGGCGAATTCACCGGTGTCCGCGTGGCCCGCAAGCACATCAGCTGGTATCTGAAGACGTTGCCGCGGGCGGCCGCCTTCCGGGAGCGGGTGCTGCGTGTGGAGACAGCCAACGAACAACAGAGACTCGTCCGCCAGATCTTCGCGGATAACAACGACATCAGGGAGTTAGCAGCATGACCAGCAGAGCGGCGACCCAGCGGGTGCTGGAGGTGGTGAACGGCGGTGCGCATCATGCCGCCGGCACGTCCCATTGTCTGCGCGACTATGCGGAGAAGACCCTGCGACGCTACTTCGCGGACCTGGATGGCCATGACCCGTCGGGTGTGTACGACTTCGTGCTGGGCGAGGTGGAACAGCCGCTGCTCAGGAGCCTCATGGACTACACCCGCGGCAACCAGTCCCGTGCCGCGGCCATTCTTGGTATCAACCGCAGCACGCTGCGCAAAAAGCTGCGCCAATATAAGATAAACAACTGACGGCGGCCGCCCGGCCGCCCATCCGCTTGCACCGCAGGTCGGATGCCCCCGGTCCTGCTCAAGGGAAGCCACGTGCAGCCCATCAAACGCGCGCTATTGAGTGTCTCCGACAAGACCGGTCTGGTGGAATTCGCGCGCGCCCTGCACGGCCTCAAGATCGAGCTGCTGTCCACCGGCGGCACCGCCCGGATGCTGCGGGATGCCGGCATCTCCGTACAGGAAGTCTCGGAGCACACCGGTTTCCCGGAAATCATGGCCGGCCGCGTCAAGACGCTGCACCCGAAGATCCACGGCGGCCTGCTGGGGCGACGCGGCACCGATGATGCGGTGATGCGTGAGCATGGCATCGAGCCCATCGATCTGCTGGTAGTCACTCGCTATCCCTTTGAGGATGCAGTCACCAAACCAGATTGCACTCGCGCGGACGCCATCGAGAACATCGACATCGGCGGGCCGGCCATGCTGCGGGCCGCCGCCAAAAACCATGCCGATGTGGCGGTAATCGTGGACCCGGCTGATTACCTCCAGGTACAACAGGAACTGCAATCCCACCAAGGCGCGGTGAGCGAGGCCACGCGCCTCGCACTCGCCACCAAGGCGTTTGCCCACACCGCCGCGTACGACGGCGCCATCGCCAACTACCTCTCTGCGCGCACCCCGCGGGACGCCGCGCTGCCATTTCCGGGAATCTACAGCATGCAGTTCCGCAAGCTCCATGCGCTGCGCTACGGCGAGAATCCGCACCAGCGCGCCGCGTTCTATGCGGAACCTCATCCGCATGCCGGCTCGCTGGCTGCCGCGAAACTGCTGCAGGGCAAGGAGCTGTCCTTCAACAACCTCGCCGATGCGGATGCGGCGCTCGCCTGCGTACGCAGTTTCGACAACCCCGCCTGCGTGATCGTAAAGCACGCCAATCCCTGCGGAGTGGCGCTGGCCACGACGCTGCCGGAAGCCTACGCACGCGCTTACCAGACCGATCCCGCGTCGGCTTTCGGCGGCATCATCGCCTGCAACCGGCCGCTGGACCACGCTACCGCAGCGTTGATCATGGAACGGCAATTCGTGGAAGTCATCATCGCGCCCGAGGTCCACAAGGAAGCGCTGACCGCCCTGGCCGTCAAACCCAATGTGCGTGTGCTGCTCACCGGCGAGTGGCGACAACCCTCCAATGAACTCGATTACCGCCGCGTGAGCGGCGGACTGCTGCTGCAGGATGCGGACCAGGGCAGCGTCAGCGTCGCGGACCTCAGGACCGTCACCCGCAACAAACCTTCACCGCAGCAGCTCACTGACTTGCTGTTCGCCTGGACGGTGGTGAAGTACGTCAAATCCAACGCCATCGTGTACGCGCGCGACGCCCAGACCGTGGGCATCGGCGCCGGCCAGACCAGCCGTATCATGAGCGCGCGCATCGCCATCCTGAAAGCGGAGGAAGCCGGATTGCCGGTGCGCGGTGCGGTCATGGCTTCCGACGCCTTCTTACCGTTCCGCGACAGCGTGGATGCCGCGTATGCGGCCGGCATCAGCGCCATCATCCAGCCCGGTGGTTCGGTGCGCGACCGGGAGGTGATCGCGGCGGCGGACCAGCATGGTATGGCCATGGTGTTCACCGGCATCCGGCATTTCCGCCATTAGGAAGTGCAGCATGCCGGGTACTGCGTAAAGAACGCGAGTGACATCGCAGCACGCTGCATACTGAGTTGACATGCATGGAAATCATTCAAGCAAGACGGGCAAACGCATGAAGGTTCTGGTCATCGGCAGCGGCGGACGCGAGCATGCGTTCGCTTGGAAAATCGCCCAGTCGCCGCGCGTGGAGAAAATCTACGTGGCACCGGGCAACGCCGGCACGGCGCACGAATCCAAGTGCGAGAACGTGCGCATCTTGTCCGACGACATCCGCGGCCTCATGGAATTCGCCCTGGGCCAGGGCATCGATCTCACCGTGGTGGGGCCGGAGCAACCGCTGGTGCTGGGTGTCTGCGATGCCTTCCAGCAGGTGGGACTGCGCTGCTTCGGCCCCAGCCGCGTGGCGGCGCGCCTGGAGGGTTCCAAGGCTTTCAGCAAGGATTTTCTCACCCGCCACCACATCCCCACGGCCGCGTACCGCAACTTCACCGAGGTGCCCGCGGCGCTTGCCTATGTGCGCGAGTGCGGCGCACCCATAGTGGTGAAGGCCGATGGGCTTGCCGCCGGCAAGGGCGTGGTGGTGGCCCAGTCCGTCGCCGAGGCCGAGGCCGCGGTGCAGGACATGCTGGGCGGCAACAGCTTCGGAGATGCCGGTCAGCGTGTGGTCATCGAGGATTTGCTTGAAGGCGAGGAAGTGAGTTTCATCGTCATGGTGGATGGCGAGCACGTGCTGCCGCTGGCCACCTCCCAGGACCACAAGCGTCGCGACGACGGCGACAAGGGACCCAACACTGGCGGCATGGGCGCCTATTCACCGGCGCCGGTGGTGACGCCGGCGATCCATGAGCGCGTCATGCGCGAAGTGATCCTGCCGACGGTGCGCGGCATGGCGACAGAAGGTGCGCCCTATACCGGTTTCCTGTACGCCGGCCTGATGATCGCGCCCGACGGCAGCCCACGCGTCATCGAGTTCAACTGCCGCAGCGGCGATCCGGAGACCCAGGCGCTCATGTTGCGGCTCAAGTCGGACCTGGTGGAACTCTGCGAAGCGGCACTGGACGGCACACTCGACAAGCTGCAGGCCGCATGGGACGAGCGCATGGCGCTGGGCGTGGTGCTGGCGACGGACGGTTATCCCGGTGACTACCGGAAAGGCGATGCCATCACCGGCCTGCCGCCGTTTCCCATGGATCAAGTCAAGGTATTCCATGCGGGCACCGCGGAACAGGATGGTCGCATGGTCACCAGCGGCGGGCGGGTACTGTGCGTCACGGGCCTGGGCGATACCATCGCGGACGCGCGCCAGCGGGTATACCACATTGCCGACGGCATCCATTGGCCGGGGCGGTTCTTCCGCCGCGACATCGGCCACCGCGCCCTGGCGCGCGAACAGGCCGGCCGCTGAACATCCCCGCATGCCTGCAACCCTGATCCGGCCGCTCACGCCGGCGGATTGCGCCGCCGCGCTGCGGCTGCTCCGGGAGCTGCGCCCGCAACTCGAGGCGACGACATTCAGGCAACGCCTGGCACGCCAGACCGTGGCGGTTACCGGCTGATGGGGGCGTTCGCACCGGAACTCGCGGGTGTGCTCGGCTTGCGCCCGGTGAGACCTCAGCCCGTGGCCGCATCCTGCATGTGGACGATGTGGTGGCCGCCGGCCGGTGTCGCGGTGGCGGCATCGGCCGGGCACTCATGGGATTCGCGGAACAGGCAGCGCTCCGGCAGGGATGCCGGGCGCTGTTTGTGGACAGTTACGCGGACGTCCTGCCGTTCTATGCAGCGCTGGGCTACGCGCCCCACGGCTCGGTACTGGTGAAGAAAGAACTCACGAGCGGCGCGGGGTAAAAATCCCGCAGATTCTCCGCGATCGCAACCCCCGCCCCTGATGCTGCTCCTGAATTTCAGGCGCGCTTCATCGAATCGAAGAACTCGGCGTTGGTCTTGGTGTCCTTGAGCTTGTCCAGCAGGAATTCGCTGGCCGCCAGCTCGTCCATGGGATGCAGCAACTTGCGCAGGATCCACATCTTCTGCAGTTCATCCTGCGGCACCAGCAGTTCCTCGCGGCGCGTGCCGGAGCGGTTGATGTTGATGGCCGGGAACACGCGCTTCTCGGCGATGCGCCGGTCAAGATGGATTTCGCTGTTGCCGGTACCCTTGAATTCCTCGTAGATCACGTCGTCCATGCGCGAGCCGGTCTCCACCAGCGCGGTGGCGAGGATGGTGAGCGATCCGCCCTCCTCGATGTTGCGCGCCGCGCCGAAGAAGCGCTTGGGCCGCTGCAGGGCGTTGGCGTCCACGCCGCCGGTCAGCACCTTGCCGGAGGCCGGCACCACGGTGTTGTAGGCGCGTCCCAGCCGGGTGATGGAATCCAGCAGGATCACCACATCGCGCTTATGCTCCACCAGACGCTTGGCCTTCTCGATGACCATCTCCGCCACCTGCACGTGGCGGGTGGCGGGCTCGTCGAAGGTGGAGGACACCACTTCGCCCTTCACCGAACGCTGCATCTCGGTGACTTCCTCGGGGCGTTCGTCGATGAGCAGCACGATGAGATAGACCTCGGGATGATTGGCGGCGATGCTCTGGGCAAGGTTCTGCAGCATCATGGTCTTGCCGGCCTTGGGCGGCGACACGATCAGACCGCGCTGACCCTTGCCGATGGGCGCGATCATGTCGATGATGCGCGCGGTGATGTCCTCGGTGGAGCCGTTGCCGCGCTCCATCTTGAAACGTTGCTTGGGGAACAGCGGCGTCAGGTTCTCGAACAGCACCTTGCTCTTGGCGTTCTCCGGCGGATCGAAGTTTATGTGGTCCACCTTAAGCAGCGCGAAGTAACGCTCGCCTTCCTTGGGCGGACGGATCTTGCCGGCCACGGAGTCGCCGGTACGGAGGTTGAAACGGCGGATCTGGCTGGGGGAGACATAGATGTCGTCCGGTCCCGCCAGGTAGGACCCCTCGGCGGAGCGCAGGAAACCGAAGCCGTCCTGCAGTATCTCCAGCACCCCGTCCCCGGAGATCTCCTCGCCGTTGCGGGCATGGGACTTGAGGATGGAGAAGATCACATCCTGCTTGCGCGAGCGCGCCATGTTCTCGAGGCCCATCGATTCAGCAAGCTCGATGATGGCCTCGGCGGGCTTTTTCTTGAGTTCCGTAAGGTTCATAAGTGTGTTTTATCTCGGTCTCTCTGGAAAAATCGGGTATACCCGGCGGACGCCGGGATTGAATACAGATTTTTGTTAAAACGTGTTACCGGCCGTTCTGCTGTCGCCGTATAACCTGCACAGCGGGCGGCCTCCCGCCGCCCGCGAATATCAAATATTGGTCTCGATGAACGCCGCCAGTTGCGATTTCGACAGCGCCCCGATTTTCTGCGCCTGCACACTGCCGTCCTTGAACAACATGAGCGTCGGGATGCTGCGGATGCCGTACTTCTGGGTGAGCTGCTGGTTCTCATCCACGTTGACCTTGGCGATGCGGAGCTTGCCCTGGTAATCGCCGGCGATCTCATCGAGGATCGGGGCGATCATCTTGCAAGGACCGCACCATTCCGCCCAGTAGTCCACCAGCACCGGCAGCTCGGACTTCAATACATCTTTCTCGAAATCAGCGTCGCTCGTATACACGATGTGCTCACTCACAGTTAAACAGCCTCCACGTGGCTCGATATTTTCTGCATTCAGGGCGCGAGAAGCGCGTAACGTCGGAATAGGGATGCGGAAATGTGACGTGACGTGCCGGTTTCAGGCACAATAGCGCGGCTTGCTCGCGGTTCTGGTAAAAGTGCTTTGAATTGCTGCAAACGTCCCGCGCGGGGCACGGGCTACAAGGCGTTCGGTGATATTTGAGCCCAACCGCCGCAAGAATGCAAGCCCTGTCGTCCTGTACAAAAAGCCACCAATGGATCAGCACCTGACCGATCTGCGTTTTGAAACCCTGGGACTGGCGCAGCCCCTGCTCAGGAGCCTCACGGAGGCGGGCTTCGTCCGCTGCACCCCCATCCAGGCAGAGGCCCTGCCGCTGCTCCTCAAGGGCCAGGATGTGGCGGGACAGGCCCAGACCGGCACCGGCAAGACCGCCGCCTTCCTGCTGGCCCTGTACCAGCGTCTGCTCAGCCATCCACCGCATCCGACAAGGCGGGCCACCCAGCCGCGTGCCCTGGTGGTGGCCCCTACCCGTGAACTGGCGGTGCAGATATACAAGGATGCCGAGGCGCTCGGCCGCCACGCCGGCTGCAGGCAGACGGTGGTGTACGGCGGCGAGAACTACGAGCAGCAGCGCGATACCGTGGCCGCGGGCGTGGACCTGCTCATCGGCACGCCCGGCCGGCTCATCGATTACTTCAAACAGCATGTATACGATCTGCATGCCGCGGAAGTCTTGGTACTGGACGAAGCCGACCGCATGTTCGACATGGGTTTCATCGCCGACGTGCGTTTCCTGATGCGGCGCCTGCCGCCGCCGACGCAGCGGCTCAGCATGTTGTTCTCGGCGACGCTCTCCTACCGCGTCATG
>JAGWNO010000183.1 GCA_028871235.1 Gammaproteobacteria bacterium | reverse complement strand
GGATGATGTCCTGCAGACGGGCGATGGCCGCCACATCGATGTCCTCGCTTTCACGAAGTTCGGCGCTGGCGGATTTCTCACCCGTGCCCCGCTCCTGCCGGTCCAGCGCGATTATCAGCCCCGCCGGTATCGCACCGGCCTGGCGGATGATATGCAGCGCTTCACGCACCGCGGTGCCGGCGGTGATGACATCGTCGATGACGAGCACGCGGCCCTTGAGCGGCGCGCCCACCAGGCTGCCGCCTTCGCCGTGATCCTTGGCTTCCTTGCGGTTGAAACAGTAGGGCAGATCGCGGCCATGTTGCTCAGCCAGCGCCGCAGCCGTGACGCTGGCCAGCGGGATGCCTTTGTAGGCGGGACCGAATAGCATGTCGAAGCCGATGCCGGATTCCACCACCGCTTGGGCGTAGCAGCGGCCGAGGGTGGCCAGCGCCGCACCGCTGTTGAACAATCCGGCATCGAAGAAATACGGACTCTTGCGACCCGACTTGAGGGTGAACTCGCCGAAGCGCAGCACACCGCGCCGCAGGGCGAACTCGAGGAATTGCTGCCGATAGTCCTGCATGATCAGTCCGTGCGTCCGCAAACCGCTCGGGTATGATACACGCTTTGTTTCCGGGGACGCCCGCGCATGCGCATCATCACCCTCAACGTCAACGGCATCCGTTCCGCCGCCCGCAAGGATTTTTTCAGCTGGTTGCCGCAACAGCGGGCGGATGTGGCGTGCGTGCAGGAGACCAAGGCACAGGAACACCAGCTTACTGATGCCGCGTTCCGGCCGGATGGCCACCACTGTTTCTACTTTGATGCCAGGAAGAAAGGTTACGCCGGCACCGCATTGTTCACACGCGTGCAGCCGGAAGATGTGATCATGGGTTTCGGCGCAGCGGAATTCGACAATGAGGGCCGCTATCTGGAGGCGCGCTTCAGGAACCTGTCGGTGGTGTCGCTGTATCTGCCATCAGGCTCCGCGGGTCGCGAGCGGCAGGCCTCCAAGGATCGTTTCCTCAAGGTCTTCATGCCGTACCTGCGGTCGCTGCGCCGTAAAAAACGCGAGTACATCCTGTGCGGCGACTGGAACATCGCGCACCAGGAGATCGATCTCAGGAACTGGAAAAGCAACCAGAAGAATTCC
The DNA here is from genome assembly GCA_028871235.1 of Gammaproteobacteria bacterium. Classification (GTDB taxonomy): domain Bacteria; phylum Pseudomonadota; class Gammaproteobacteria; order Natronospirales; family REEB76; genus REEB76. The sequence continues at coordinate 159 of JAGWNO010000183.1, read as the reverse complement.
GGTTTCCTGCCCCATGAACGCGCCTGGATGGATGAACTGTACGGCCGTGCCGGTTTCGTGGATGCGTTCCGCACGGTGGACCCGCGCCCCGAGCAGTACACCTGGTGGTCGAACCGCGGCCAGGCCTGGGCCAGGAACGTGGGCTGGCGCATTGATTAT
>JAGWNO010000103.1 GCA_028871235.1 Gammaproteobacteria bacterium | reverse complement strand
GAGGAAGGCCGGCTGTTCGCGCCGCTGGCCTTCACCAAGACCTACGCCATGGCCGGGGCCGCGGGACTTGCGGTGCTGCTGGTGCCGGTGCTCATGGGCTATTTCGTGCGCGGCCGTATCCTCCCGGAGCACAAGAATCCGGTGAACCGCGCGGTGATTGCCGCTTACCGGCCGGTGATTCATTGGGTGGAACGCGCGCCCTGGTTGGTGGTGGGTATCGCCTTTGTGCTGGTCATTGCGACTCTCTGGCCTTTGAGCCGTCTCGGTTCGGAATTCATGCCGCCGTTGAACGAGGGCACGCTGCTCTATATGCCAAGCCTGCTGCCAGGACTGTCCATCGGCAAGGCCCAGCAACTGCTGGAGCAGACCGACCGGCTCATCAAGACCGTGCCGGAAGTGGATACGGTGTTCGGCAAGGCCGGCAAGGCCGAGACCGCGACGGATCCCGCGCCGCTGTCCATGTTTGAGACCGTGGTGACGTTCAAACCGCAGTCCGAATGGCGGCCGGGCATGACCTGGGACAAACTCAAGCAGGAACTCAACGAGCGCCTGCAACTCCCCGGCGTCACCAACGTATGGGTGTATCCCATCCGCAATCGCATAGACATGCTGTCCACCGGCATCAAGACACCGGTGGGTATCAAGATTGCGGGGCCGGATCTCGGCGTGATCCAGCAGATTGGACGGCGCCTGGAACTCATCCTTCATAACGTTCCCGGCACTGCCTCGGTGTACGCGGATCGCACCGTGGCCGGACGTTACGTGGATGTGAACATCAACCGGGATGCGGCGGCACGCTTCGGCCTCAATATCGCTGACGTGCAGGACGTGATCCAGACCGCCGTAGGCGGCATGAACGTCACCGAAACGGTGGAAGGACTGCAACGCTTTCCGGTGAATCTGCGCTATCCGCGCGCCTGGCGTGATTCGTTGCAGCGTCTGAAGGAACTGCCGCTCATCACGCCCACGGGTGCCAGCATTCCGTTGTCACAGGTGGCGGACGTGAAGGTGGTTAATGGGCCTGACATGATACAGAGCACCAACACGCGGCCCACGGGCAACGTGTACATAGACATCAGCGGGCGCGATCTGGGTTCCTACGTGGCCGCTGCCCAAGCCGCAGTGGCGAAGCAGTTGAAGCTGCCCGCCGGCTACACACTCACCTGGACGGGCCAATATCAATACCTGCAACGTGCCGAGGCACGCATGAAGATCGTAGTACCGCTTACGCTGTTCTTGATTCTGCTGCTGCTGTACTTTAATTTTCGCAGCTTCCCCAAGGCCTTCATCATCCTGGGCACCCTGCCGCTGTCGGTGGTGGGTGGTGTGTGGCTGTTATGGCTGCTGAACTACAATCTGTCGGTGGCCGTGTACGTGGGATTCATTGCGCTCGCCGGCGTCGCCTCGGAAGCGGGTGTGGTGATGCTGGTGTATCTGGATGGCGCACTTAAACATCGCCGGGAACTGGCCGCGGCGGAAAATCGAACTTTTAACGCAGCGGAACTCAAGGCCGCCATTGTGGACGGCGCGGTGCTGCGGGTGCGGCCGATCCTCATGACCGTCACGGCCATCATCGCGGGCCTCCTGCCCATCATGTTCGGCGGAGGTACCGGTTCCGAGGTCATGCGGCGTATCGCCGCGCCCGTGGTTGGGGGCATGTTCAGTGCGACAGTGCTGGCGTTGCTGGTGGTACCGGCGGTCTACTACCTGTGGCAGCGAGCGAGGCTGACGCGTGCAGCCACGCAGCCGTCATCATGAGGTTCCCGCCACAACTCGAACGGCGATCACATGAGGGAGTTATATGTGGTACTACGCTTTGAAGTTTGCGGTGTCGGCCGCGCTGATTGTGCTGGTTTCGGAGATCGCCAAGCGCAGCTCTGTGGCCGGTGCGATGCTCGCGTCATTGCCGCTGGTGTCATTGCTGGCATTCGTGTGGTTGTATTACGAGACCGGCGACACGCAGCGGATAGCCAGGTTGTCCTTCGACATTTTCTGGCTGGTGATTCCCTCGCTGGCGCTGTTCCTGGTGCTCCCGTGGCTGTTGCGACGCGGGCTGTATTTCTGGCCCAGCCTGCTGATCGCCTGCGGAGCAACCGTGGCCTGCTACGGGCTCATGCTCCTGCTGCTGCGCAGGTTTTCTGCATGAAAGATATGCGCGACAGATGATGTGGAATTGACATGTGGCGCAATGGGTGTTCACAATGCCAGCGATGCGGACATTGCGCAACAGATCTTTCAGACGCCTGATAACCTGCGGCATGGCCCTCGCCTGGTTGCTCACTGTGATTGCATGCACGGTGGAAGGTCATGCACTGTCCATTGAAACTGCGCAAGCCGCTCATCTTTCCGCGGATCCGCATGCCGCGCACCACCAAAATGGCGATTCTCAGGATGATGACTGCTGCCAGTGGCAGTCGCACGCGGTCGGCTCGTTTACGGTACCGAAGTATCTCAACCCGATTATGCTTGCGGTAATCGTGCCGCTGGCTTTTGTATTTGTTATGCTGGCACCGCGCACCGGCGATGCGCATGAAATGCTGCCGTTGTCACCCGAGCCCTTGCGGCGACGGCTCGATTTCCTCCACTTTTCCCTTCAAGCTCAAGCTCCTCCCCGCTGATTATTGCCGGGCGTTGATCCTGGGCGGTTGCCTGCAGCCGCTTGGCCATGCCCATTCGACCCGGTAACGACATGCCGGGACCCGCAAGTATGCGGATTTATGCCAGTCGTAATGTTCTGATAGCGGGGTTTTGGAGGACAGCTCATGAAACGCTTGATGATTCCTGTTCACAGGGAAGAAAACGTGGATCGCTCGCGCCGCACGTTCGTGCAGGGTGTTGCGATCGGCGGCGCCCTGCTGGGGCTGGGACTGTGGGAACGTCCGGCGTGGGCGCTCAAGAGCCCCGATCCCCACGAGCTTACGGCGCTTACCGGCACAGAGTTCCATCTGACCATCGGCCCGACACCGGTGAATTTCACCGGCCGCAGCCGCATCGCCACCGCGGTCAACGGTTCGGTTCCGGCGCCGGTGCTGCATTGGCGCGAGGGCGACACGGTGACGCTGCATGTGCATAACCAGTTGCCTACGCCGACTTCCATCCACTGGCACGGCATATTGCTGCCGGCGGACATGGATGGCGTACCGGGCATCAGCTTCCCCGGCATCGCGCCGGGGGAGACCTTCACCTACCGCTTCATCGTCAAGCAGAGCGGTACCTACTGGTATCACAGTCACACGGGCTTTCAGGAACAGACCGGGTTATACGGACCGCTCGTTATCCAGCCGCGTGCACCTGAGCCTTTCAATTACGACCGCGACTATGTCGTGATGCTGTCCGACTGGTCCGATCAGGGTCCACACTCGATTTTTTCAACACTCAAGAAACAGAGTGATTACTACAATTTTAATCAGCAGACGGTGCCGGGGTTCTTCAGTGAAGCCGCGCGCAATGGTTTCTGGAACGCGCTGGACCAGCGCCTCATGTGGGGCAGGATGCGCATGAGCCCCACCGATCTCTCCGACGTCAGCGCCTACGCCTACACTTATCTCATGAACGGCAATCCGCCGGCCGCCGATTGGACCGCGCTTTTCAGCCGCGGTGAGCGTGTGCGGCTGCGTTTCATCAACGGCTCGTCCATGACCTACTTCGACGTGCGTATCCCGGGGCTCAAGCTGACCGTGGTGCAGGCGGACGGGCAGAACGTCGAGCCCGTGACCGTAGATGAATTCCGCATCGCCGTGGCCGAAACCTACGATGTGATAGTGGAACCCAACGCGGATGAAGCCTACTGCATCTTCGCCCAATCCATGGACCGCAGCGGTTATGCCCGCGGCACGCTCACGCCGGACGTCAGCCTGAGCGCGCCGCTACCGCCCATGGATCCGCGGCCGGTGCTCACCATGGCCGCCATGGGTATGGGTGACGCAGGCGCTCACAGTGGACATGGCATGCGCATGCCTTATATGCAGGATGAAAAGAAAAAGCTGCCGAGTACAGACATGGGCGACATGCATGCCATGCCCGGCATGGACATGAGTGCCGTCACCAGGCCACCCATCCCGGTACAGGAACGCGCCGTCAAAACCGGTCCGCAGGTGGATAACGTGGCCGGGATGCCGGTGGAGCGGCTCGACGACCCCGGCGTGGGGCTGCGCAATAATGGCCGGCGGGTACTCACCTATGCGGACCTGCACGACCTGACACCGTTCTACGATCAACGCGAGCCTGAGCGTGAGATCGTGCTGCATCTGACCGGCAACATGCGGCGCTACATCTGGGGTTTTGACGGCGCCAAGTTCTCCGACGCCCAGCCCATACGGCTGAAATACGGCGAACGGGTGCGCATCAAACTCATCAACGACACCATGATGAATCACCCGATCCATCTGCACGGCATGTGGAGCCAGCTCGAAAACGGCAACGGCGCCCACCAGCCGCGCAAACACACCGTGAACGTGCAGCCGGGCAGCTATCTGAACTACCGGGTCACGGCGGATGCCAGAGGCGGCTGGGCCTACCACTGTCATCTGCTCTACCACATGGAAGCGGGGATGTTTCGCGAAGTCCGGGTGGAATAAGGCGCCTCTGCCATGCGTTACGCATTTTTACTCTCCGTGTGTTGCGGGCCGCTGCTGCTGGCTTTTGCCGGCGCCACCCATGCCGGCGACGGCATGCCGATGGAAGACAACGCGGTGTTCAGCCAAGTACTGTTCAATGAGCTGGAAGACCGCTTCGGCGGCAATGGCAATACGCTCTATTGGAACGCCCAGGCCTGGGTCGGCGGCGATCTGCACAAGCTGTGGCTGAAAAGCGAGGGCAGTCGCAGCGGCGGCCGGACCAAGGACGCCGATGTCGAAGCTTTCTATGACCGGGCAGTAACCGCCTTCTGGGATCTGCAGGCGGGTGTGCGCCATGACTTCGGCCAGGCACCGGCGCGCAACTGGCTGGCTCTCGGTGTGGAGGGACTGGCGCCGTACTTTGTGGACGCCGAGGCCACGGCCTATGTCGGGCCTGGCGGCCGCAGCGCGGTACGCGCCACGTTTGCCTACGAGCTGTTGTTCACCCAGCGCCTGATTCTCACGCCCCGACTGGAGATCAACGCCTACGGCCGGGGCGACCCCATGCGCCGCATCGGATCAGGCTTGAGTGATATCGAGCTGGGTTTCAGGCTGCGCTACGAGATCCGCAGGCAATTCGCTCCGTACATCGGCGTGGTGTATGCGCACAGTTACGGCGGGACGGCCGCTTACCTGCGGCTCGCCGGCGAGAACCCGGGGGAAACCCGCTTGGTGGCGGGTCTGCGGGCCTGGTTTTAGGCCCGTCATTTCACTTCAAGAGGAGACGGGATACATGCAAGCGCTTAAATTGATACTCGTTGTCGTGGCGCTGGCAGTTGTGGCGTTCGGCGTGTTTTTGTGGTCCGGTGCCTATAACGTCGGTGCCGATGACCCGCACTGGAGCGCGACCACGCGGCTGCTGACGATGGCGCGGGAGCGTTCCATAAAAACGCGGTCACGTGAAATCCACGCGCCTGATCTTGATGACCCGCGGCTGATCGCGATGGGTGCTGCACATTACGCTGAAATGTGTACCGGCTGCCATCTGGCACCGGGCATGCCGGCATCGGAGATGCGCAAGGGTTTGTATCCCAAGCCGCCGGTTCTATACAAACAGGATGTGCATGATCCCGCCGAGGCATTCTGGGTCATCAAGCACGGCATCAAGATGACGGCTATGCCGGCCTGGGGTGCAAGCCATGACGATCAGGCTATCTGGGCGATGGTGGCATTCCTGAAAAAACTTCCGGATCTTACTCCGGAACAATACAGGGCCATGACCGCCGATGCCCATGAGCCCGATGAGCATGGGCGGCATGCCTCTGAGGACATGCCTGAGATGCACGGCCACTGACCGGTGCTTGGCCGCCGAAGCAATCGTGCTGGGCAAGCGGTGAATCCATGCGGCGATGGATGAGATAATCCCCGTTTTATAAAGCAGTCAGGGGTTACCTTGGGTTGGTGGGGCGCAATCATCGGCGGAGCGCTGGGTTACGCACTGGGCGGACCGCTGGGTGCGCTGCTCGGCGCCGCCCTGGGTCACAGTCTGTCGTCCGGCCGGGTGCGCGCCGGCTGGAGTCACGACGCCGAGCGCGTGCAGGCGGCGTTCTTCACCGCCACCTTCTCGGTGATGGGGCATATCGCCAAGGCCGACGGCCGCGTCTCGGAGGACGAGATCCGCGCCGCCCGCGCCGTCATGGCCCACATGAACCTGAATGCCGAGCAGCAGCGCGCCGCCATCGGGCTGTTCGAGCGGGGCAAGCAAGCGGATTTTGCTTTGGACGCAGTGCTGACGCAGTTACGTGACGAGTGCCGCGGCCGTGCCGACCTGTTGCGCATGTTCCTGCAGATCCAGCTGCATGCGGCGCTCGCCGACGGCGTATTGCAGCCCGCCGAGCGCCAGATCTTCGGCCGTATCTGCGGAGTATTGGGCATCCCGCCCGTGGAATTGCGCCAGTACGAGGAATTCATAAGTGCGCAGCAGGCGTTCCGCGGCGGCGGGGATCCCGCCAAGTCCAGGATGGACAAGCTGGCCGCGGCTTATCGCACGTTGGGGGTCAAACCCGATGCCGGCGACGCCGATATCAAGCAGGCCTATCGCCGGCTCATGAAGCAGAATCATCCGGACAAACTGGTGGCGCGCGGTTTGCCGGAGGAGATGATCCGGCTTGCCCAGGAGAAGGTGCAGCAGATCAATGTGGCTTACGAAGCGCTCAAGTCGGCACGCGGCATGAGGTAGGGCACGACCCGCGGCTTCAGGTTCAGCGTCGTCCCCGTTGTCCGCCGCGGCGGCCGTGTCTGTCGTCGCGGCCCTGGCGATGGGGGTGCGGCCGGTAACGCTCGCGCCGGGCCGGCGGCTGCAGCGGCACCAGCAGATCCGGTTGCAGCGCCTCGCGGGGGATGCCGTGACCGATGTATTTCTCGATGTCCGGCAGCGAGAAGGCGTATTCCTCGCAGGCGAAACTGATGGCGTCGCCCTCGGCGCCGGCGCGCGCAGTGCGGCCGATGCGGTGCACGTAATCCTCCGCGTCCTGGGGCAGATCGAAATTGATGACATGGCTGACATCCGGGATGTGCAGGCCGCGGGAAGCCACGTCGGTGGTCACCAGAATCGGCAGTGCGCCCTCGGTGAACTCCTTCAGCAGCCGCAGGCGTTTCTTCTGTGGTACATCGCCGGAGAGCACCGCGGCATTGAAACCGTTGCCCTTGAGGTAGGCTTCCAGGTCTTCGGCGACCCGCTTGGTGTTGAC
>JAGWNO010000102.1 GCA_028871235.1 Gammaproteobacteria bacterium | reverse complement strand
TCTCAAATCGCTGCCCTCGCGCATCGGCTTGATGCTCGACATGACGCTGCGCGAGATCGAACGGGTGCTGTATTTCGAGGCATTCGTGGTGGTGGATCCGGGCATGACGCCGCTGGAACGCGGTCAGCTGCTGTCCGACGAGGCCTATCTCGAGGCCATCGAAGAGCACGGCGATGATTTCGATGCGCGCATGGGTGCCGAGGCCATCTTCGAGATGCTCAAGTCCATCAATCTGGAGACAGAAGTCGCCAAGCTGCGCGAGGAGATCAATGGCACCAATTCCGAGACCAAGATCAAGCGGCTCTCCAAGCGCTTGAAGCTCATGGAGTCGTTCCTCGAATCCGGCAACAAGCCGGAGTGGATGGTTATGACGGTGCTGCCGGTGCTGCCACCGGACCTGCGCCCGCTGGTGCCGCTGGACGGCGGTCGTTTCGCCACCTCCGATCTGAACGACCTGTATCGCCGCGTCATCAACCGTAACAATCGTCTGAAACGGCTGTTGGAGTTGAATGCGCCGGACATCATCGTGCGCAACGAAAAACGCATGCTGCAGGAGGCGGTGGACGCACTGCTGGACAACGGCCGCCGCGGCCGCGCTATCACCGGCTCCAACAAGCGCCCGCTTAAATCCCTGGCCGACATGATCAAAGGCAAGCAGGGCCGCTTCCGGCAGAATCTGCTGGGCAAACGGGTGGATTATTCGGGCCGTTCCGTGATCGTGGTGGGGCCCACGCTCAAACTGCACCAGTGTGGTCTGCCGAAGAAGATGGCGCTGGAACTGTTCAAGCCGTTCATTTTTTCCAAGCTGCAGCTGCGCGGCATGGCTACCACCATCAAGGCCGCCAAGAAGATGGTGGAGCGCGAAGGTTCGGAGGTGTGGGACATCCTCGAAGAGGTCATCCGTGAGCATCCGGTGATGCTCAACCGCGCGCCGACGCTGCACCGTCTCGGTATCCAGGCATTCGAGCCGGTACTCATCGAAGGCAAGGCCATCCAGCTGCATCCGCTGGTGTGCACGGCGTTTAATGCCGACTTTGACGGCGACCAGATGGCCGTGCATGTGCCGCTGTCGCTGGAAGCACAGCTGGAAGCCCGCGCCCTCATGATGAGTTCCAACAATATATTGTCGCCCGCCAATGGTGACCCCATCATCGTGCCGTCGCAGGACGTGGTGCTGGGCCTGTATTACATGACCCGCGAACGCGTGAACGCCAAGGGCGAAGGTATGGCGTTCGTGGACGTGGCCGAAGTGCATCGCGCCTGGGAGAGCCGCAAGGTGGACCTGCAGGCACGCATCAAGGTGCGCATCACCGATCACGTCATCCGGGATGACGGCAGCTTCGAGACCCGCACGCGCCGCGTGGACGCCACCGTGGGCCGGGCCTTGCTCTCGGAGATCCTGCCCAAGGGGCTGCCTTTCGAGCTGATTAACCGCGACATGACCAAGAAGGCCATTTCCTCGCTGATCAACACCTGTTATCGCCGCGTGGGCCTCAAGGAGACGGTGGTGTTCGCCGACCGGGTCATGTATACCGGCTTCAGCTATGCCACCCGCGCCGGTGTCTCCATCGGTGTCAACGACATGGTGGTACCGGATGAGAAGGGACGCATCCTGACGGCTGCAGAGACCGAGGTCAAGGAGATCGAGGACCAGTATGCTTCCGGTCTGGTCACCAACGGTGAACGCTACAACAAGGTGGTGGACATCTGGTCGCGCACCAATGAGCAGGTAGCCAAGGCCATGATGGACAAGCTCGGCACCGACGATGTGGTGGCCGCCGACGGCAAGGTGGTGAAGCAGCCGTCGCTGAACTCCATCTATATGATGGCCGATTCCGGCGCCCGCGGCAGCGCGGCGCAGATCCGCCAGCTGGCGGGTATGCGCGGCCTGATGGCGAAGCCGGACGGTTCCATCATCGAAACACCCATCACGGCCAACTTCCGTGAAGGTCTCAACGTGCTGCAGTACTTCATCTCCACCCACGGCGCGCGCAAGGGTCTGGCGGATACGGCACTTAAGACCGCCAACTCCGGCTATCTGACCCGGCGGCTGGTGGACGTGGCCCAGGATCTGGTGGTCACCGAGGTGGATTGCGGCACCACCGAGGGCCTCTACATGAAGCCCATCGTCGAGGGTGGCGATGTGGTGGAACCGTTGCGCGAGCGCGTGCTCGGTCGCGTGCTGAGCGAACCGGTGATCAAACCCGGCGGCCGCAAGACCATAATGGAAACCGGCACGCTGCTGGATGAGCGTCTGGTGGAGAAGCTCGAAGAACTCGGCATCGACCAGGTAAAGGTGCGTTCACCCATCACCTGCGCGACCCGTTACGGCGTGTGCGCGCAATGCTACGGCCGCGATCTGGCGCGTGGTATCCGCGTGAACATCGGCGAAGCCGTGGGCGTCATCGCGGCGCAGTCCATCGGCGAGCCGGGCACGCAGCTCACCATGCGTACCTTCCATATCGGTGGTGCCGCTTCGCGCGCCGCCGCCATCTCCAGCGTCGAGATCAAGGCCGCGGGTACCGTGAAGTTGCACAATATCAAGACCGTGAAGCATGCCAAGGGCCACTGGGTGGCGGTCTCGCGTTCCGGTGAACTGGGCGTCATGGACGAGTTCGGGCGCGAGCGCGAGCGCTACAAGATCCCCTACGGTGCCACTCTCATGATCACCGATGGCAACAAGGCGGTTGCCGGCCAGCTGGCCGCCACCTGGGATCCGCATACCCACCCGATCGTCACTGAAGTGGCGGGCCAGTTGCAGTTCCACGAATTCGTGGAAGGCGTGACCGTCAACCGTCAGGCCGACGAGATCACGGGCCTGTCCAGCATCGTGGTGACCGATCCCAAGATGCGCGGCAGCAGCGGCAAGGATTTGCGGCCGATGATCAAGCTGGTGGACGACAAGGGCCGTGACGTGGCCATCGCCGGCACCGAGATCCCGGCGCACTACGCCTTGCCCCCGGGCGCACTGGTGTCCGTGGAGGACGGGGCGCGCGTAGGCGTGGGCGACGTCATCGCCCGCATCCCGCAGGAATCCACCAAGACCCGCGATATAACCGGCGGCCTGCCACGGGTCGCCGACCTGTTTGAGGCGCGCAAGCCGAAGGAGCAGGCGATCCTCGCCGAGTACTCGGGTACCGTGAGCTTCGGCAAGGACACCAAGGGCAAGCAGCGGCTCATCATCACCGATGACGACAGCAATCAGCATGAGTTGCTGATCCCCAAGTGGCGCACGGTGAACGTGTTCGAGGGTGAGCGCGTGGAGCGGGGCGAGGTGTTGGCGGACGGCGAGCCGAACCCGCACGACATCCTGCGTCTGCTCGGCGTTACCGCGCTGGCCGACTATCTCGTCCGCGAGATCCAGGACGTGTACCGGCTGCAGGGCGTGAAGATCAACGACAAGCACATCGAGGTGATCATCCGCCAGATGCTGCGCAAAGTTGAGATCCATGGCAGCGGCGAGACCCACTTTCTGAAGGGCGAACAGATGGACCGCGGCCGCGCGCTGGATGAGAATGAGAAAATGGCAGCGGAGGACAAGACCAGGGCGGAGTACGAACCGGTGCTGCTCGGCATCACCAAGGCCTCGCTTGCCACCGAGTCGTTCATCTCCGCGGCTTCGTTCCAGGAGACTACCCGCGTGCTTACGGAAGCGGCGGTGCGCGGACTCAAGGACGACCTGCGCGGTCTGAAGGAGAACGTCATCGTCGGCCGTCTCATTCCGGCGGGCACCGGTTATGCCTACCATGAACAGCGCCGCAGGCAGCGTCTGGAAGTGGAGCCCGATGCCGCCGCCCAGGCTGCCTCCGAGGCGGAAGCCATGTTCGCCACCGCGCCGGTGGCGGCAAGTGTGCCGGCGGAGCAGCAGACTCCGACGGAGACACCTGCGGAGGCGCAAGGCTAGGGGTCCGGGGGCGGATTGCTTGACAGTCCTGCCCCCCAACCCTAGAATTCCCGCCCTTCACAGGCGGCGCGTGGCGGCCCGGTTGACAGTCGCCCCCGCGGAACTCCCGAGACAGGCCGGTCCAGACCGGCCTGTTTCTTCTTTCCGGGCACGCCGTCCTGCAGGTTGATCCCATACATCCACAACGAGAGTTGTTAAATGGCAACTTTTAATCAGCTGGTGCGCAAGCCGCGTACCCGCAGGCAGGAAAAGAGCAAGGTACCGGCGCTGGGCGGCAGCCCGCAGCGGCGCGGCGTGTGCACCCGCGTGTACACCACCACCCCCAAGAAGCCCAACTCGGCGCTGCGCAAGGTGGCCAAGGTGCGCCTCACCAACGGTTTTGAGGTCATCAGCTACATCGGCGGCGAAGGCCACAACCTCCAGGAGCACTCGGTGGTGTTGATCCGCGGCGGCCGCGTGAAGGACCTGCCGGGCGTGCGCTACCACACGGTGCGCGGCAGTCTCGACTGCGCCGGTGTCAACGATCGCAAACAGAGCCGTTCCAAGTACGGCGCCAAGCGTCCTAAATCCTGATTAAGGTAAGCGTCCATGTCCCGCAGAAAACAGGCTGATAAGCGCACCATTCTCCCGGATCCGAAGTTCGGCAGCGAGAAGCTCGCCAAGTTCGTCAACATGGTGATGAAGAGCGGCAAGAAGGCCGTGGCGGAGCGTATCGTCTATGGTGCCCTTGACCAGATCGGTGGCAAGAAGGGCGGCGATCCCATGGAAGTGCTCAGCAAGGCACTCGACAACGTGCGTCCCATGGTGGAGGTGAAATCCCGGCGCGTCGGTGGCGCCACCTACCAGGTGCCGGTGGAAGTGCGCGCCACCCGCCAGCAGGCGCTCGCCATGCGCTGGATAATCGAGTCCGCGCGTGTGCGTACCGAGAAATCCATGCCCATGCGCCTTGCCGCAGAGCTCATGGAGGCCTCCGAGAATCGCGGGAACGCGGTGAAGAAGCGCGAGGACGTGCACCGCATGGCCGAGGCTAACAAGGCCTTCGCGCACTACCGCTGGTAACCATCAGGTAAAAGTTTCCCGAGGATTTTGTCGTGGCCCGTATTACACCAATCGAGCGCTATCGCAATATCGGCATCATGGCCCACATCGATGCCGGAAAGACCACCACGACCGAGCGCATCCTGTTCTATACCGGCGTATCCCACAAGATCGGCGAGGTGCATGACGGTGCCGCCATCATGGACTGGATGGAGCAGGAGCAGGAACGCGGCATCACCATCACTTCCGCGGCCACCACCTGTTTCTGGAAGGGCATGGACCAGTCATGGCCCGAGCACCGCATCAATATCATTGATACGCCCGGCCACGTGGATTTCACCATCGAGGTGGAGCGTTCATTGCGCGTACTCGACGGTGCCTGCGCGGTGTTCTGCGCGGTGGGCGGTGTCGAGCCCCAGTCCGAGACCGTGTGGCGCCAGGCCACCAAGTACGGTGTGCCACGGCTGGCGTTCGTCAACAAGATGGACCGCGCCGGCGCCAATTTCTTCCGCGTGTACAAACAGATCAAGGAGCGTCTGGGTGCGAACCCGGTGCCCATCGAGATCCCCATCGGCGCCGAGGAGAACTTCAAGGGCGTGGTGGATCTCGTCAAGATGAAAGCCATTTACTGGGACGATTCCACCCAGGGCATGCGCTTTGAAGAGCAGGACATACCCGCCGAACTCGCGGCGCAGGCGCAGGAATGGCGCGATAAGATGGTGGAAGCGGCCGCTGAGGCCTCCGATGAGCTGATGCACAAATACCTCGAGGGCCACGCGCTCAGCATCGAGGAGATCCACAGGGGACTGCGCGCACGCACCATCAAGAACGAGATCGTGCCGATGTTGTGCGGCTCCGCCTTCAAGAACAAGGGTGTGCAGATGATGCTGGACGCGGTGGTGTATTATCTGCCCGCGCCCAACGACGTGTCCGCCGTGAAGGGTCATCTGGACGACAAGAACAGTTCCCCCGCGGAACGTCATCCGAACGATGACGAGCCGTTCTCCGCGCTGGCGTTCAAGATCATGACCGACCCTTTCGTGGGTACGCTCACCTTCTTCCGCGTGTACTCCGGCGTGCTCAATTCCGGCGATACGCTCTACAACCCCATCAAGAGCAGGAAGGAGCGCATCGGCCGCATCCTGCAGATGCACGCCAACAACCGCAATGAGATCAAGGAAGTACGTGCCGGTGACATCGCCGCGGCCGTGGGCCTCAAGGATGTTACCACCGGCGATACCCTGACAGATCCGGACAAGATCATCATCCTCGAGAAGATGGAATTCCCCGAGCCGGTTATTTCGGTGGCGGTGGAGCCCAAGACCAAGGTCGACCAGGAGAAGATGGGTATCGCGCTGCAGAAGCTGGCGCAGGAGGACCCGTCCTTCCGCGTCCACACCGACGAGGAGTCCGGTCAGACCATCATCTCCGGCATGGGCGAACTGCACCTGGAGATCATCGTCGACCGCATGAAGCGTGAGTTCAAGGTGGAAGCGAATGTGGGCAAGCCGCAGGTGGCTTATCGCGAGACCATCCGCGCCACGGTGGAATCGGAAGGCAAGTTCGTGCGCCAGTCAGGCGGCCGTGGCCAGTACGGGCACGTGTGGCTCAAGATCGAACCGCAGGAACCGGGCAAGGGTTATGAGTTCGTCAACGGCATCGTCGGCGGCGTGGTGCCGCGCGAGTACATCCCGGCCGTGGACAAGGGCATCCAGGAGCAGATGAAGAACGGCATCCTCGCGGGCTACCCGGTGGTGGACGTGAAAGTGACCATCTTCGATGGTTCCTACCATGAAGTGGACTCCAACGAAATGGCGTTCAAGATCGCCGGATCCATGGGTTTCAAGGACGGCTGCCGCAAAGCCAAGCCGGTGCTGCTGGAGCCCATCATGAAAGTGGAAGTGGTGACGCCTGAAGATTTCATGGGCGATATCATCGGCGACCTGCACCGCCGCCGCGGTCAGGTGCAGGGCACCGAAGAGGCGCCCGCCGGGCGCATCGTGCGCGCGGAAGTGCCGCTGGCGGAGATGTTCGGCTACGCGACTTCCATGCGTTCTGCGACCCAGGGCCGTGCCACCTACTCCATGGAGTTTGAGAAATACATGGAGACTCCCGCCAGCGTGGCGGAATCGGTCATCAAGAAAGCATCGTAAAGAGGTGAGGAGTAAGGGGTATCCAAAGAACATCCTGGTTGCATCCCCACCCCTCACGCCTTACTCCTCACCAGCAAGGCGCTGGCGAGAACCGTGGTATGAAGATTTGATTTAACGCTGAATTGAGGAGAACAGACCGTGTCCAAGGCAAAATTTGAGCGTACCAAGCCGCACGTAAATGTGGGGACGATCGGGCATGTGGACCATGGGAAGACGACGCTGACGGCGGCGTTGACGGTGGTGCAGGCCAAGAAGTTTGGAGGTGAGGCGAAGGCGTACGACCA
>JAGWNO010000101.1 GCA_028871235.1 Gammaproteobacteria bacterium | reverse complement strand
CGATGAAGGTTGGAATCGCAGGTTTCTAGCATCGCCTGTCTTGACCGTTGTAGCTGGACCACGATCCCTCTCTGATGGCTGTATACAGTTCGCGAGGACTCGATCGACGGCGCCAATGAACTTATCGAATGGCTTGGCAGGCGCTACCGAAAATGCCTTGTGCGGTCGACTGTGGGCTAGATCCATCGCCAAAGAAGCGCCAGCTTGTTTAACGATAATTAATCGCGAGAAAGCACACCACAGAACGTCTCGCACGTCCCTATTTCTAACTCTGCTAATGCAGTTTGCGAGAGCTGCCAATTGCCTGCGCGCGTGATTGTCAAACCAATATCTAACGAACTCCCTAGTCGAGCTATCTGCATTGCGGGGATATGCATTCCGAACACTGAGTTCCTTGAATGCAGCCGACGCTTGAATCATTACAATCTTTGCGGAACGGTGTACTTCGTCCGGGTCGATTGTGGTGGTCCACACCTTTGCTATCAATACAGCTAATGGATCTATATCGACACCAAATGCCTTGTGTCCTCGCGCCCGGGCAACCGCGAGAACCGTTCCGGAACCCATCATTGGATCCAGCACGCGAAGAGGTTTTTTTGAATTGCCAAGGACCTGGAGAACGATATCTGGCGCCATGCGAGCTGGGAATGGATGAACGGGTTCACGCCCTAAAGCGTCGTAGATTGTTTTCCGCTTCTTGGTGTTCATTCTAGTTCCCACATTAATTCGCTTACTTCAACAGTGAATAATGCTCCAATTCGTCACGGATGCATAGACAGCTACGTACCGTCATTAGCTGCGGATCCATCCGTTCGCAGTTGCTCGAGCTGAGCTGCCACAGAAGAAAAAGAGGACGCTACCCTTTTACCCCCGCTGTCTTCGGCCGCAGTGCTTTATTCCCGGGTGTCAATCTTTATTCTCACACCACAACAGAAACCCGGCAGGGAGGTCTATTCCACCGTCACCGATTTGGCCAGATTGCGCGGCTTGTCCACGTCGGTGCCGCGTTTGAGGGCGGTGTGGTAGGCGAGCAGTTGCACCGGGATGGCATGCACGATGGGCGAGAGGATGCCCGCATGCCGCGGGGTGCGGATCACGTGCACGCCTGCGCTCTCTTCGAAGTGGCTGTCCAGGTCCGCGAACACGAACAGCTCGCCGCCGCGGGCGCGCACTTCCTGCATGTTGGACTTCACTTTCTCCAGCAGGGCGTCGTTGGGGGCGATCACCACCACCGGCATGTCCCGGTCCACCAGCGCCAGCGGACCGTGCTTGAGTTCGCCGGCGGGATAGGCTTCCGCGTGGATGTAGGAGATCTCCTTGAGCTTCAGCGCACCTTCCAGCGCGATGGGGTAATGGATGCCGCGCCCCAGGAACAGGGCGTGCTGCTTGGGCGCGAAGGCCTTGGCCCACTCCAGTATCTGGGGCTCGAGATTGAGGGCGTGCTGCACGCTGCCCGGCAGGTGCCGCAGCGATTCCAGGAATTCCGCCTCCCGCCCGGCGGCCAGCAGGCCGCGCTGTTTGGCGAGGGTGACGGCGAAGGTGAACAATGCGACCAGCTGGGTGGTGAAGGCCTTGGTGGACGCCACCCCGATCTCAGCGCCGGCGCGGGTGTGGAACACCAGTCTGGAGGCGCGCGGGATGGCGCTTTCCCGCACATTGCAGATGGCAAGCGTCCGGTCGTGGCCCAGGGACTGGGCATGCTTGAGGGCTTCCAGGGTATCCAGCGTCTCACCCGACTGGCTGATGGTGATGACGAGCTGCCGTGGATTGGCCACCGACTCGCGGTAGCGGTACTCGCTGGCGATCTCCACCCCCACCGGGATACCGGCGATGCTCTCGATCCAGTACTTGGCGGTGAGCCCGGCGTAATAGCTGGTGCCGGCGGCGAGTATCAGGATGGCATCCACGCCGCGGAAGGTGGCCGCGGCCCGCTCACCGAACAGCTCCGCCGCGAAGCCCCCGGTGATGACGCCCTCGATGGTATCGGTCAGTGCACGCGGCTGCTCGTGGATCTCCTTCTGCATGAAGTGGTTGTACGGGCCCAGCTCCATGGATTCCAGCGACACGTCGCTCTCGTGCACCTTGCGCTGCACGTGTTTGCCGTCCCGGTTCACGATGCTGACGCGCTCGCGACGCACCTCCGCCACGTCGCCGTCCTCAAGATAAATCACCCGGCGGGTGGCGGACAGCACCGCCGATACGTCCGAGGCCACGAAATTTTCGCCCTGGCCGAGACCGATGAGCAGCGGACAACCCATGCGCGCGCAGATCACCGCCTCCGGGTCCTTGACGGACACCACGCTGATGGCGTACGCGCCCACCAGTTCGCGCACCGCCAGTTGCGCGGCCGAGAACAGCTCGCCGGTCCGGGAAAAATGGTAATGAATCAGATGCGCGATGACTTCGGTATCGGTCTGGGAAACGAACTCGTAACCGAGTTTCTGCAGCCGCAGGCGCTGCGCTTCGTGATTCTCGATGATGCCGTTGTGGGCCACCGCGATTTCATCGCGCGAGACATGCGGATGGGCATTGGATTCGGTGACTCCGCCGTGGGTGGCCCAGCGGGTGTGGCCGATGCCGATGAAACCATGCAGCTGCTCGGCATTCGCCCGGCTCTGCATCTCGCTGACGCGTCCCACGCTGCGCACCCGCCGGATGCCGCCGTTCAGCACCGCGATACCGGCCGAATCGTAGCCGCGGTATTCGAGCCGCAGCAGGCCTTCCACCAGCACCGGCACCACGTCGCGTTTGGCGATGGCTCCGACGATTCCGCACATGATCAAATCCTCTGCAAATTAACGCACTTTCTTATCCGACACGCCGGCTATTCTTGCAAAGTTCCCGGTGCCGCGTTCTGCGTGCTGAGTGCTTTAAAAAATCCACCCTCATCTTCACGCAGCACGCAGTACTCGGTACGCAGCACTAGGTCTTTTTCCGGGGTCGCTTCCAGCCTGGCACCGTTTCCTGCCGCGCGCGTGCGATGGACAGCTGTCCCGCCGGCGCGTCCCGGGTAATCACCGAACCGGCGCCGATAGTGGCGCCCGGGCCCACGGTGACCGGTGCCACCAGCGCGGTGTTGGAGCCGATAAAAGCACCGTCGCCGATAACGGTGCGGTGCTTGTTCACGCCGTCATAGTTGCAGGTGATGGTGCCCGCACCCACGTTCACCTCGCTGCCGATTTCCGCGTCGCCCAAATAGGCCAGGTGATTGGCCTTGCTGTTGCGGCCGAGCTTGCTCTTTTTCACTTCCACGAAATTGCCGATGTGCACCTCGTCGGCAAGCTGGCTCTGCGGCCGGATGCGCGCGAACGGCCCTATCCGCACCCGCGCACCGATGCTGGCGCCCTCCAGCACGCTGTGGGCGAACACCTCGGTGTCGTCGCCGATCTCGCAATCGCGGATGACCGCGTTGGGGCCGATGCGCACCCGGTGGCCGAGTTTCACCTCGCCCTCGAACACGCAGTTGATGTCGATGCACACATCGCGGCCGCAGCTCAGCTCGCCGCGCACGTCAATGCGCGCCGGGTCCCGCAACATCACGCCCCGCTGCATGAGCTCTTCCGCAAGGCGCTGCCTGAGCGCCGTTTCGGCGGCAGCCAGTTGTTCACGGTCGTTGATACCGGCCACTTCGCTTTCCTCCGCCGCTACTACGCCGTCCACCAGCACGCCTTCCGCCGCCGCCATGGCGATGACGTCGGTGAGGTAATACTCCTTCTGGGCATTGTGGTTACGCAGCTGCGCGAGCCAGCCGCGCAGCAACCCCGCCCCGCAGGCCATCAGGCCGGTATTGATCTCGTTGATGCCGCGCTGTTCCGCGCTGGCATCCTTGTGCTCCACGATACGCTGCACCTGGCCCTCGGCATCACGCAACATACGGCCGTAACCCGCGGGCTCCGCGACCCGGGCGGTGAGCACCGCCAGTTCGCCGCGCAGTGCGGAATCAACGAGCTTCCGCAAGGTCCCGGCACGCACCAGCGGTACATCGCCGTACAGCACCAGCACGGTGTGATCGTCGGGGATGGCGGGCAGGGCCTGCATGAGCGCATGACCGGTGCCCAGCTGCTCCGCCTGCAGCACCCACTGCACCTGCGGCTGTCTGAGTGCGGCGGGCACCTGGTCGCCGCCGTGGCCATACACCACGTGGATCGCGGAGGGTTTGAGGGTCGCCGCGGTATGCAGCACATGTTCAAGCAGCGTCTTGCCGCCCAGCGGCTGCAGCACCTTGGGCAGATCGGAATGCATCCGCTGGCCCTGGCCGGCGGCCAGGATGACGACGCTTAACGGCATGGCCGGTTGAATCCCTGTCGGCAAGGGCTTTCGGTCAGGCATGATAGCCGAAAACCGGTCCTGTCCGGTCGCGGGCGTGTCAATGCCCGCCGAGCTTTTTGCGGATATGCTCGAGGGTGCGCAGGCGGGCGAGCGCTTCCACCAGTTCCGCCTGGGCGCGCACCATGTCCACCTCGGCGCTCCGGTTGGCGAGCGCTTCCTCGGCATGACGCTTGGCCTTCAGGGCCGCGGCCTCGTCGATGTCGCGGGCGCGCAGCGCGGTGTCGGAAAGCACCGTCACGCGGTGCGGCTGGATTTCAAGAATCCCGCCGGAAACGTAGAACACCGCTTCCTCACCGGCTCCGGTCCGGACGCGCACGCTGCCGGGCTTGAGCCGCGTGAGCAGCGGCGCATGCCGCGGCGTGATGCCCAGCTCGCCCATCTCCGCCGGCGCGAACACCATCTCCGCGGTGCCGGAGAAAATCTCCTGCTCGGCGCTCACCACATCCACGTGAAAGGTCATGGGCATAGATCCGTGTATCCGTCCCGGTTACAGAGTCTTGGCTTTCGCCACCGCTTCGTCAATGGCGCCCACCATATAGAAGGCCTGTTCCGGCAGGTTGTCATATTCGCCGTTGACGATACCCTTGAAGCCGCGGATGGTTTCCTTGAGCGGCACGTATTTGCCGGGCGAGCCGGTGAACACCTCGGCCACGTGGAACGGCTGCGACAGGAAGCGCTGGATCTTGCGGGCGCGCTGCACCACCAGCTTGTCCTCTTCCGACAGCTCGTCCATGCCGAGAATGGCGATGATGTCCTTGAGTTCCTTGTAGCGCTGCAAGACCGCCTGCACGCCGCGCGCCGTGTCGTAGTGTTCCTGGCCGATGACGTTGGGATCCAGTTGCCGCGAGGTGGAATCCAGCGGGTCCACCGCCGGGTAAATGCCCAGCGAAGCGATGTCGCGCGACAACACCACGGTGGCGTCCAGATGCGCGAAAGTAGTGGCCGGCGAGGGATCGGTCAAGTCATCCGCCGGCACGTACACCGCCTGCACCGAGGTGATGGAGCCCTTCTTGGTGGAGGTGATGCGTTCCTGCAGCACGCCCATTTCCTCGGCGAGCGTCGGCTGGTAACCCACCGCCGAGGGCATGCGGCCCAGGAGCGCGGAGACTTCCGTGCCAGCGAGTGTGTAGCGGTAGATGTTGTCCACGAAGAACAGGATATCGCGGCCTTCATCGCGGAAATACTCCGCCATGGTGAGGCCGGTGAGCGCCACACGCAGGCGGTTGCCCGGCGGCTCATTCATCTGGCCGTACACCATCGCTACCTTGGAATCGTTCAGGTTCTTGAGGTTGATGACGCCGGATTCCGCCATTTCGTGATAGAAATCGTTGCCCTCGCGGGTGCGTTCGCCCACGCCCGCAAACACCGACAGGCCGGAGTGCTCCTTGGCGATGTTGTTGATGAGTTCCAGCATGTTCACGGTCTTGCCCACGCCGGCGCCGCCGAACAGCCCCACCTTGCCGCCCTTGGCGAACGGACACAGCAGGTCAATCACCTTGATGCCGGTTTCCAGCAGATCGGTGGAGCCGGACTGTTCCTCGTAGCTCGGCGCCTTGCGATGGATGGACCAGTGCTCGGCGGTTTTCACCGGACCGGCTTCGTCCACCGGCTCGCCCAGCACGTTCATGATGCGTCCCAGGGTACCCTTGCCCACCGGCACCGCAATGGGCGCACCGGTGTTGCTGACCTCAAGGCCGCGCTTCAGGCCCTCCGAGGAGCCCATGGCGATGGTGCGTACCACGCCGTCGCCCAACTGCTGCTGCACCTCCAGCATCAGGCCGCCGCTTTCCAGCTTGAGCGCGTCGTACACCTCGGGAATGGCGTCGCGCGGGAATTCCACGTCCACCACCGCGCCGATGACTTGAACTATTTTTCCGGAACTCATGTATCAATCCTCAATGCAAAACATTTTGTAGTGCTGCGTTCTGCGTGCTGAGCGCTGCGTAAAAATCATTTAACACGGCACACAGTACGCAGCACCCAGTACGGTTTTCTACACCGCCGCCGCGCCGCCGACGATTTCCGCCAGCTCCTTGGTAATGGCCGCCTGGCGGGCCTTGTTGTAAACCAGTTGCAGCGAACTGATAAGTTCGCCGGCATTATCGGACGCCGACTTCATGGCCACCATGCGCGCCGCCTGCTCACAGGCCACATTCTCCACCGCACCCTGATAGACCTGGGATTCCACGTAGCGCGTCAGCACGCTGTCCAGAAGTTCGCGCGCTTCCGGCTCATAGATGTAATCCCAGTGCTCCTGGAGCTCCCGGTCCTCGACACCCTGCACCGGCAGTAACTGGCTCACCGTGGACTTCTGGCTCATGGTGTTAACGAACACGTTGTTCACCAGAAATACGCGGTCCACGTCACCGGAGCGGTAGGCATCCAGCATGACTTTCACGGTTCCAATCAGGTTTTCCACGTGCGGCGCATCACCCAGGTGCGTCGCCTGCGCCAGCACCCGGCCGCCGACGCGGCGGAAGAATGACACCGCCTTGTTGCCCAGCAGGCAGAAATCCGCATCCACGTTCCTGGTACGCCACTCGCGCAGCGCCATGAGTGCGGTCTTGAACAGGTTCACATTCAGTCCGCCGCACAGGCCGCGGTCGGTGGCAATCACGATGAAGCCCACGCGCTTTGCCTCGCGTTCCAGCATGAACGGGTGGCGGTATTCCGGATTGGCCTTGGTCAGATGCCCGATCACCTGACGCATCTTCTCGGCATACGGGCGCGACGCCGCCATGCGCATCTGCACCTTGCGCATCTTGCTGGCCGCGACCATTTCCATGGCCTTGGTGATTTTCTGGGTGCTCCGGATGCTCTTGATCTGCGTCCGGATTTCCTTTGCGCTTGCCATGTCAATACCTGGTGCTGCGTGCTGGGTGCCGGGTGCTGCGCGGAATCATGTAATCACCACGCCTGGGTCTTCTTGAATTCCTCGACCGCTTTCTTCAATCCCTGCTCGATCTCGGCGTTGTAATCGCCGCTGGCGTTGATCCGGTCGCGCAGCGCCACAAAATGGGCCTGGAAGTAGCTGTGCATGGCGGCCTCGAATACCACCACCTTCTTCACTTCCACGTCGTCCAGGTAGCTTTCAT
>JAGWNO010000100.1 GCA_028871235.1 Gammaproteobacteria bacterium | reverse complement strand
AATGCTCAAATATGCCGCAAGCGCCCGGCCGAACTCAGGCGGCGCGAGGCGCTTGCGGTGAACCGGGGCTGGGGTGCGGGGAGGGAAGCGTCAGTCGCCGCCCTGGGGCCCGTCGGGAAAAGGATGCTTTTTGACCACGGTATGCACCACGAAATTGTACTCGAAATACACCACATAACCGGGATATTCCCAGCGGGTGATAGGCGGGTGCAGCTTGGTGGCATCGGTGGGTACCGCCGGCAGTTTCTCCAGAGGCGCACCGAAGATGTGTTCCACGTTGGCCATGTCCATGCCCCGTACCGGCAGGCTCGGTCCCGAAGCTGCTGCCGCAGGCATGACTGACGTATCTTGTTCAGCCGCCGTTGCCTCCTGTGGAGCGGTGGCGGCGGCAGGTGCGGCTTGCCCTTGGAGGGACGCGCTGGCGGAGACGGGCACGGCCGCGCTAGTCTGGGAGCTGGCAGGCGTGGCCTGCAGCGGCGTGGTCTTGGTAACGGGGGCGGATGTGCTTGTGGGGCCGGCCAGGGCGGTGCCAGCGAGCAGCAGGCCGGCCATCCCGAAGGTGATTAGAAGAGGGCGCCGCATGTCAGGTTCTCCCGTACGGATGACCCGTTAAATATAGCACTCAAGTAGCCGGCCAAAAAGCCTTATCAGGCGGTAAGTTACATGAATTCCTTGAGACTCCGGCTGATGAGCCGCCCGCGATGCGCTTTGCGCCGCCGTTAACCGCAGCCCGGCTGCTGCGCCGTTACCAGCGTTTCCTGGCGGATATGGAGCTCCCGGACGGGCGGCGGCTTACAGCCCATTGCCCCAACACCGGTGCCATGTTGGGCTGCCGGGATGCCGGCATGCGGGCGTGGCTGAGCAAGGCCGCCAATCCGGCCCGCAAATACGCCTGGACCTGGGAGCTGGTGGAGGCATTGCCGGGGGTATTGGTGGGCATCCACACCGGCCGCAGCAACGGCCTGGTCCGGGAGGCGATTGTGACGGGAGTCATCCGGGAACTTCAGGGATACGCGCTGCTCACCGCTGAGGTGCCGGCCGGAGAGGGTTTCCGCGTGGATTTCCTGCTTACCGGCCATGCTGCACAACCGGACTGCTACCTGGAGGTGAAGAACGTCACCGCCGCGGTAGAGGGTGGCGCAGCCCTGTTCCCCGACGCGGTGAGCGAACGGGCGAGCCGTCATCTGCGGGAGCTGATGACCAGGGTGGCAGCGGGTCATCGGGCCATGCTGTGCTTCTGCGTGCAGCGGGATGATGTGCAGGAAGTGTGTCCCGCAGATGCCATTGATCCGCTGTATGGACGCAGCCTGCGTGCGGCGATGCGGCAGGGCGTGGAAGTGTGTGCCTACGGCGCGCGCGTACAGCCTGACGAAGTCACGCTGTATCGCAAGCTGCAAGTGAATATCGAATAACCCGCATAATTATGTTTTAATGCGTATCCATGTTCCGACCTCTCCCGCTGTTTGTGGGCTTGCGCTATTTTCGCGCCAAACGCCGCAACCAGTTCATCTCCTTTATCTCCTTCATGTCCATGGTGGCCATTGCCATCGGCGTGATGGCGCTCATCACGGTGTTATCCGTGATGAATGGTTTTCAGAATGAGTTGCGTACACGCATCCTGGGCATGGTATCCGATGTGACGGTATCCGGATACGACAACCGGCTGAACGACTGGCAGGCGGTGCTGCAGCAAGTGAAAAGTCAGCCGCATGTGATCGGTGAGGCGCCTTATATCGAGGATCAGGCCATGCTCGCCAACGGCGCGAATATGAGTGGCACCGTCATCCGCGGCGTTATCCCCGGAGATGAACCGGCGGTATCCGATGTCGGTAAAAAAATGATCATCGGCAGCCTATCTGATCTCAAAGCGGGCGCCTATAACATCATCCTTGGCAGGGATCTGGCTTATTCCCTGGGTGTGACGGCGGGCGACAAGGTGATCATGATGATTTCCCAGGGCAACGTGACGCCCGCCGGCATCATCCCGCGGTTGCGGCGCTTCACCGTGGTGGGCATCTTCAATGCGGGGGTCTACCAGTACGACAGCGCCCTGGCGCTCATCGACATGCAGGATGCACAGACGCTCTACGGCATGGGCGCTGCGGTCACCGGGATACGGCTCAAGCTGGACAACAACCTGCTGGCACCCGGCATCGCCCGGCAGCTGGCGACCGCGTTCCACGGTAACTATTACATCAGCGACTGGACACAGCAGAACGCCAACCTGTGGAAAGCCATCGCCATGGAGAAGACGGTGATGTTCGTGATCCTGTCGCTCATTGATCTGGTCGCGGCCATCAGCATCGTCATTACCCTGGTGATGGCGGTGACCGACAAGCAGGCGGATATCGCCATCCTGCGTACCCTGGGGATGACTCCCAGGGGCATCATGGGAATCTTCGTGGTGCAGGGCACATTGATCGGCTTCCTGGGGACCCTGCTGGGCCTGATCCTCGGCGTCCTGCTGGCCCATAATGTCAATAACATCCTGGAATTCCTGCAGCACGTGTTCCACACCCAGTTCCTGCCTTCCAGTGTCTATTACATCAACAACCTGCCTGCGGACATCTATGTCAGCGATGTACTCAAGATCACCATCGCCAGTTTCCTGCTGACCGTGCTGTCCACCTTGTATCCGGCCTGGCGTGCGGCCCGTACCCAGCCGGCAGAGTCGCTGCGCTATGAATAACGGCGGGACCGATGGCGGCGCGGCAGCTGCGGTGATCCGCTGCGCCGGCCTGGTCAAGCATTTCCTGGAGACTGAAAACGTAGTGCAGGTGCTGAACGGCGTGGAACTCACCGTGGCGCCGGGAGAGCGTGTGGCCATTGTCGGGGCCTCAGGCTCCGGCAAGAGCACGCTCCTGCATCTATTGGGCGGACTGGATCTGCCTACTCGCGGCGAGGTGTATGTGACGGGCGCAGCCATCAACCGGATGGGGGACGCGGAGCGCGGCCTGCTGCGTAACCGGGCCATCGGTTTTGTCTATCAGTTCCATCATCTGCTGCCGGAATTCAGTGCCCTGGAAAATGTGGCCATGCCGCTGTTAATCCGTGGCATGGAACCGCTGGAGGCGGAGGCACGCGCCAAAGCCCTGCTGCAACGCGTGGGCCTGGGCAAGCGCCTGACCCACAAGCCGGGGCAGCTCTCGGGCGGCGAACGCCAGCGTGCCGCGGTGGCACGGGCGCTTATCCATCAGCCGGCCGTGGTGCTGGCCGATGAACCCACCGGCAATCTCGATGCACACACCGGCGACCAGGTGTATGCGCTCATGCTGGAATTGAACGCCGATATGCACACCAGCCTGGTGGTGGTGACCCACGACACCGGGCTGGCGGCGCGCATGCAGCGGGTCATGCATCTCGAAGACGGGGTGCTGCGCCAATAGCGGCACGCACCGGGAGTTATCCCGGCGGTTTCCTGTCGAGGCGTTCCCGGCGCCTGAGCCAGCGCATGCGGATGGATATCTGCCAGGCGATGTGGAAGCCGAAGTAGCCGGCGACGGCGAACAGCGAGCCGACGATCACACAACCCAGCCACAGCGGTTCCCAGATATGGGAGAACTCGGAGATCAACCAGCCGATGGAGAGCGCATCCGGGAAATGGTGCAGTCGCTGGTGGAGCAGGTGGGCTCCCAGGCGGTAGCTGAAATAGTAGATGGGTCCTATGGTGAGAGGGTTATTGACCCACACCGAGGCCACGGCGATGGGGATGTTCAGCCGCCAATAGAGGGCCCCGAGCACCGCCAGCAGCATGTGTCCGGGGATGGGCAGGCAGCAGATGAACAACCCCAGAGCCAGTGCGCCGCAACTGCCACGGCGGTTGACATGCCAGAACACCGGATCATGCAGCAGTTCCTGGAACGGGCGCGCGTACCATTTGCCATTCAATGTGCTGTGCAGTGCCTCGCGATCGGGCAACAGCTTGTTGAGGAATTTGCGTGGCATGAGGCCGCGGTTTCTCCTTGGGCACCTCACCTGGGTACGGTTGAGGCGCGGGCTGCCCGCGATTTGCCAGCGCAGCGGGACGGGCTTATAAACTAGCGGTATGCCGCCGCCCGGCCCCGCATCACGGGGCAGGCGCCGGACAGGCCCATTATCCACTTTCCAAGGGCTGGAACGGAACCATGGGACGCGCAGGGATTGCGATGCTGACCGGGGTGCTGGTGCTGCTGGCGCTGCCGGTTTTACCTTCGGGCCCGTCGGTGGTGGCCGTCTGCCTGCCGCTGATGATTCTGGTCTGCAGTTGGCGGCATACGCGCGTGTGTGCCTGGTGTCTCATCGGTTTCACCTGGGCCTGGTGGTGGGCGCAGGGCCAGCTGGCCGTGCGCCTGAATCCAGCCCTGGAAGGCCGTGATCTGACCGTCAGTGGCTGGGTCGCCTCGATACCAAAAATCGAAAGCGAATATCTGAGCTTTGAATTCAGCGTCGAACAGCTTGCCGGCCAGGCGCCGGGCCGGGGGATTCCGCGCTTCCTGCGCCTCAGCTGGTCAAAGGCAAGCCGCTTGCCGGTGCCGGGGCAGCACTGGCGTTTCACGCTCAGGTTGAAGCAGCCGCGCGGCTACATGAACCCCGGCGGTTTCGATTATGAGGGCTGGCTGTTCCGCCACGGTATCGGTGCCACCGGTTATGTGGTGCATGATCAGGCGCTGTTACTTGCCGGTGCGCCGCGCTTCCCGCTGCTGCGCGCCCGTGCGCAGCTCATGGCGGCCATGCAGAGGGCGCTGCCGGATGATGCCTTCGCGGGTCTGGCTGCGGCGCTTGTCATGGGCGACGAGGGCGGTATTTCCCACGAGCAGTGGCGTGTGTTCCGGGAAACGGGGACCGCCCACCTGGTATCCATCTCCGGTCTGCATATCAGCCTGATGGCGGGACTGATATTCCTGCTGGTCCGGTTTGCCTGGCGCCGCAGTGCCCGGTTATGCGCGCACATGCCGGTGACCTTGGCTGCCACTCTCGGCGCACTGCTGGCGGCGATCTTTTATGCAGGCATGGCCGGATTCTCGGTACCGACGCAGCGGGCGCTCATCATGCTGGCGGCATTTGCGTGTGCGACATTGCTGCGCCGGCATACCCGCGCGGCGGATCTGCTGGGCCTGGCGTTGCTGGGCGTGCTGCTGCTGGATCCGCTGTCGGCGGGCGAAGTGGGGTTCTGGCTGTCCTTTGGGGCGGTGGCGACCATCTTTTATGCATTTACCGGCCGCCTCGGTGTGCGCCGCAGCCGTGTGCTGGAACTGTTGCGCACCCAATGGGCGGTGGGCATCGGCCTGTTGCCGTTGCTGGTGTTTTTCTTCCAGCGCACCGCGCTGGTAGCGCCGCTGGCCAATATCGTGGCGGTGCCGGTGTACAGCCTGCTGGTGGTGCCGCTGGCATTGCTCGGCGCGGTGACTTTGGCGTTCTGGCCCTGGGGCGGCACCCTGCTGCTCAAGGGCGCCACCGGTATCATGGCGCTCACCTGGCCGTTGTTGGAACGGCTGGCTGCATTGCCCGGAGCACAACTGGCCGCGCCGTCGCCGGGTGTCTTGATGACGGCGGTGGCGCTGCTCGGTTGTCTGTGGCTCATGCTGCCCCGCGGTGTGCCGGCGCGCTGGCTGGGGGCCGTGCTGCTGTTGCCGCTGTTCCTGCCGGCGCCCTCCGGTATCCCCCCGGGCGGCTTCAATTTCACCCTGCTGGACGTGGGGCAGGGGCTGTCCGCCGTGGTGCGCACGGCACAGCACACACTCGTTTACGACACCGGTCCGGCCTTCTCCAATCATGCTGACACCGGCCAGCTGGTAGTGATCCCCTGGCTGCAGAGCCGGGGTATCCGTGCGCCGGATCTGACGGTGGTGAGCCATGGTGACAACGATCATGCCGGCGGTCTGCGCAGCTTGCGTGCTGCCTATCCGCGCATGGCGGTGCTCTCCGGAGCACCAGAGGATGTCGCAGGCAGTCATCCGTGCCTGCGCGGACAGCACTGGCAATGGGACGGGGTGAGTTTTGAAATATTGTATCCCGATGCTGATGGTCCGCATACCGGCAATAATGCTTCCTGCGTGTTGCACGTGACGGGCGCCGGCGGCAGTGCGCTGCTGACCGGCGATCTCATGCGCGCCGGCGAACAGCGGCTGCTGGAATTTGCCGGTGCATCACCGGCCAGCGAGGTGCTGGTGGTACCGCATCATGGCAGCGCTTCGTCTTCCAGCGAAGCATTCGTGGCGGCGGTGGCGCCACGATTCGCTTTGTTTCCGGTGGGCTACCGCAATCGCTGGGGTTTCCCCAAGGCCAAGGTCATGGCTGCATATCAACAGGCGGGCGCTGCGCTGCTGGATACGGCCAGCGCCGGTGCGGTGGAACTGCAGCTGTGGCCGGCGCATGCACCGCTGCTTGCCAGCCGCTGGCGGGTGGACGGCGCGCATTTCTGGACCGCACGCTGAACGCTCCAGCCGTTCGCCCGGCCGGAGAAATCCAGTATGATGCGCGGTGGTTACCACCGGATAAGCGCAACGCATGTTCGATATCATCAAAGCCGGCGGCTGGCTTATGGCGCCGATCATCCTGTGTTCCATCACCGTTGTCGCCATCGTGGCGGAACGGTTGTGGACGCTGCAGACCCGGCGCGTGGCACCGGAGCATCTGGCGGCGCAAGTATGGGGCTGGTTCAGGAACGGCGAGCTGGATGACGAACGCATGCAGGCACTGCGCCTCAGCTCGCCGCTGGGCCGCATCCTCGCCGCCGGGCTCGCCCATCGTCACGCCGACCGCGACACCCTGAATGAAGCCATCGAAGATACCGGCCGCCATGTGGTCCACGAACTGGACCGGTATCTCATCACCCTTGGCACCATCGCCACTATCTCGCCGCTGCTCGGTTTGCTTGGCACGGTGCTGGGCATCATGCGGGTGTTTGCCAGCATCTCCAGCAGCGGCCTCGGCAACCCGGCGGCGCTGGCCGGCGGCATCTCCGAGGCACTCATCACCACCGTCGCCGGACTGGCGGTAGCCATCCCGGCCTATATCCTGCATCGCTATTTGCGCGGCAAGGTAGACGATCTGGTGGTATGCATGGAGCGCGAGACCGTGCGTCTCATGAACGCGGTGCGCGGGATACAGCCCGCATCCCAACCGGCAACCGAGGCGCGTGCGTGAAACTGCGTTCCAGAAAGTGGGAGGATCCTGAACTCAATCTCATCTCTCTCGTGGATGTGGTGCTCATGCTGCTGGTGTTTTTCATGATGACCACGCATTTCATCCAGAACACCAGCCTCACCGTGGAGCTGCCCACCGCCAGCGTGGGGCCGACGCCAGATCGGCCCGCGGGCATCGATGTCACCATCGATGCGGAAGGGCGCTACTACATCAATCAGAAACCGGTAAACGGCACCAGCCCGGATGCGGTACGTGACGCGCTGCTGGCGATCGCCGGCGATCGTCGTGATCTGCCTATCGTGTTGCGTGCCGACGCCCGCACTACCAATCAGTCGGTGGTGACGGTTATGGATGTGGCCGGCGCCCTGGGTTTCTCA
>JAGWNO010000099.1 GCA_028871235.1 Gammaproteobacteria bacterium | reverse complement strand
GGGCTGCCGCTACCCGGAGCCTTAGTTCCGCTTTCTATCGCTTGCACCGCGCGCCGGTCCCGCGCGGCTATGACCAGCGGGCCGCTGCGCACCTCCGGCCGGCGTGCGCGTATCCACTCTATATATATTCTCCCTGCGCCCGCAGTTTCCTGCCCCACGCACTCCCGTGGACTACATCCACCTGCCACCCCCCTGGCAGCCGGCGCCGCGGCCTTGGTACGGGACTACTATACTTGCCGGGGGCTGGGCAGGGAGGTGCGTTTTTGACCGGGGATGTAGCCAGCGAGCATTTGTGGGCTCTGGTTTCGCTGCTCGGCCTGAGCGCGCAAATCGGCATCACGGTGCTGTTGTGGGTGTTCTTCCTGCTGCTGCGCCGTCACGGCGGCCGGCGCGCGCGTTTCTTCGTGCTGTGGTCGCAGGCCTGGCTGTTGCTCATCTTTGCGCTGCTGACTCTGGCCTTCGGCTTCTACGTCCTGCCGCAGCTGACGGAGGCGCGCAGCAGCGTGGCCAGCATCTGGGTCCCGGCTGCCTACCTGGGTTACCAGCTGGGCAAGCTCGGGTTCCTGCTGCTGCTGCTCGCCGGCGTGTTCGAATACCTCACCGGCCGCATTTCCTGGTGGCTGTTGATCCGCGCCGGCGGCATAGCGTCGATCTATGCGTTCATATCATTCGGTTTCTCGCACAATCTCACCGGCATGCTGCTGTGGCAGGCGGCGGTATGCATCGCGGTGTATGGGTACTGCGCGGTGAAACTGGCGGCGCTGCCCGCATCGCGGCGCACGCTCGGTACCCGCGTGACTGCGGGCACGCTGTTCGCCACGGCGCTGCTGTGGTGCTTCTACGGCGCCGCCTTCCTGCTGGAACTGCATGAGCCGCCGCGGGACTACAACCGGTTTGTGATGGCGGCCGCCGATTACAATTCCTATTTCGACCTGCTGCTGCAGATGCTGCTGGCCTTCGGCATGGTGCTGCTGCTGCTGGAGGAGGCTCGCCGCGAGACCGATGCCGCGCATGCGGAACTCGCCCTCGCTCACGAGAAGCTCAAACATGATTCGTACACGGATCCGCTCACCGGAGTGTTCAACCGTCTGGCATTCACCCGCGGCGTGCTGCTGGCGGGCGCCGGCGCCGGCCACGGCGCGGTGGCGCTGTTCGATCTGGATAATCTCAAGGATGTGAACGACCGCCTGGGTCACGAGGCGGGTGATGAGCTGCTCAGGCACTGCGTGGCAGTGGTGCGCGCCGGCCTGCGTCCCGCCGACCAGTTGTACCGCTGGGGCGGCGACGAGTTCCTGCTGGTCATGCCCGGCGCGAATTTCGCCGGCATCGGTCCGCGGCTGAACGCGCTGTTGAACGAGTCGCTGCCGTGCAGGTTGACGGAGCAGGGCGTGGAACTGAAGTTGCGGGCGAGCTTCGGCGGCGCCGATTACAGCGGTGCCGATGACCTGCGCATTGCGGTGAAGAACGCCGACCGCGCCATGTATGCGCACAAGCGCAGCCGCAAGCTGCAGGCGGACGGCGCATACACGGACGGCAGCGCCGCCAAGGCCGGCAGCGACTGAAGCCGGCGCACCACCCCGGCGACGGCCGCGCATGCGGCTAAGTCAATGAAATGCAAGACTATATTTTTTGCATGCCGGCGAGTGCCGCCGCCGCGCCCGGGGGCGGCTGCGCGCCGCCGTCCGGCCGATTCTCCTGCGCACTGCAATCGTCTATGCTTCCCGGCGTATGCACTGTGTGCGCATCACCACCCATTTCCCGGCGCGGGACCGTGAGCAGCGGAACGGCCTGAACACCGCTGCCGGAGTCGCCAGTTGAAGCCCACCGATACCTCCGATCCCGACTATTTCCATCGGGTCGTGGATTGCCAGTGGGCCTGTCCGGCCCACACCGACGTCCCCCAGTACATCCGTCTCATCGCCCAGGGCCGTTACGCCGACGCCTACATGCTCAACCGGGAATCCAATGTGTTCCCCGGCATCCTCGGGCGCGTCTGTGACCGGCCCTGCGAACCCGCCTGCCGCCGCGGCCGCGTCGACCAGAAACCCGTGGCCATCTGCCGGCTGAAACGCGTGGCTGCCGATGACAAGGGCGACATCGCTGCGCGTCTGCCGAAAATCCCCAAGGCCAAGAACGGCAAACGCATCGCCTGTGTGGGCGCCGGCTGCGCCTCGCTCACCGTGGCCAACGATCTGCTGCCGCTGGGCTATGAGGTGGTGATGTTTGAGAAACAGCACGAGCCCGGCGGCCTGATGCGCACCAACATCCCGGCCTTCCGCCTGCCTGCCGAAGTGCTCGCTGAAGAGATCCGCATGATCGTGGACATGGGCGTGGATCTGCGCCTCGGCGCACCGGTCACCAGCATGCAGGCGCTGCTTGCCCAGGGTTTCGACGCGGTATTCGTGGGCAGCGGCGCGCCGCGCGGCAAGAACCTGGACGTCCCCGGCCGCTACGCCGACCCGGCGCACGTGCACATCGGCATCGACTGGCTGGAATCCGTGGCCTTCGGGCACATCGACAGCGTCGGCC
The DNA here is from genome assembly GCA_028871235.1 of Gammaproteobacteria bacterium. Classification (GTDB taxonomy): domain Bacteria; phylum Pseudomonadota; class Gammaproteobacteria; order Natronospirales; family REEB76; genus REEB76. The sequence goes on along the minus strand of JAGWNO010000099.1, from coordinate 5,105 downwards.
GGCGGGTGCTCATCATCGGCGCCGGCAACACCGCCATGGACTGCTGCCGCACCTCCCTCCGGATCGGCGCCGCGGACGTGAAGGTCATGGCGCGCAAGCCCTTGAGCATGATGAAGGCCTCCGACTGGGAGCTGGAGGAGGCGGTCGAGGAAAGCGTGGAGATGATCGAATGCCATTCGCCCAGGGAGTTCGTGCTGGCGGATGGCCGGATCAAGGGCATGAACTTCGAGGTGCTGGAGTATCACCAGGAAGGCAGCAAGCTCAGATCGAAAAAGATCGGCGAGAAATTCCTGCCGGCGGACGACATCATCCTCGCCATCGGCCAGGAGAACGCCTTCCCCTGGATCGAGTCCGGCATCGGGCTCGAGCTGGATGAATGGCACGTACCGGTGGTGGACAAAAAGACCATGCAGTCTACGCTGCCGGGCGTGTTCTTCGGCGGCGATGCCGCCTTCGGTCCGGAGAACATCATCTGGGCGGTGGAACACGGCCACCAGGCGGCCATCTCCATCCACAAATACTGCCATGGCGAGGACCTCGGCGTGCGTCCGCCGTTCGCCGTGAATCTCACCAGCACCAAGATGGGCATCCATGAGTGGAGCTACAGCAACAGCTTCGATACCTCGGTGCGCCGGCTGGTGCCGCACGTGAGCCTCAAGGAGCGCTTCAAGAAGATCGATATCGAGGTGGAGCTGGGCTTCAGCAACGAGCAGACCCGCGTGGAGGTGGAGCGCTGCCTCAACTGCGACATCCAGACGGTGTTCTTCGCGCCCAAGTGCATCGAATGCGACGCCTGCATCGACGTGTGCCCCACCGCCTGTCTCACCATCACCCACAATGGCGAGGAGGATGAGCTGCGCACCCGCCTCAAGGCGCCGGCACTCAACCGCAGCCAGCCGCTGTACGTGTCCGCGGCGCTCAAGCAGACCGGCCGGGTGATGGTGAAGGACGAAGACCAGTGCGTGCACTGCGGACTGTGCGCGGAACGCTGCCCCACCGCCGCCTGGGACATGCAGAAATCCTCCATCAAGGTGCCTTACGCCGGCGATCAGACCGCCGGCAGCGCGCAACCGCCGCAGCGGCGCCGCGCCTGACCGCCATGCAAACGCGCGTCAACGACTTCGTCATCAAGATCGCCAACGTCAACGGCACCGGTTCGGCCAGCGCCAACGGCCTGCTGATGAAAGCCATCTTCCGCATGGGTATCCCAGTGGTGGGCAAGAATTTCTTCCCCTCCAACATCCAGGGCCTGCCCACTTGGTTCGAGATCCGCGTCAGCCGCGAGGGCTATCTGGCGCGTTCCGGGCGCGTCGACATCATGGTGGCCATGAACGCCCAGACCTACGCCAGCGATCTGGCGGACGTGAGCCCCGGCGGCTACCTCATCTACGATTCCACCTGGCCGCGGGACCGGGAGCTGGCGCGCGACGACGTCACCCTCATCGGCATCCCGCTGGCGCAACTGGTAAACGCGGAATTCGAGAACATCCGCGCGCGCATCCTCATGAAGAACGTCTGCTACGTGGGGGTGCTGGCGGCCTTGCTGGACCTCGACATGGCGGTGCTCGGGCAGCTGCTCAGCGAGACCTTCGCCGACAAGCAGAAACTCATCGCCGGCAACCTCAAGGCCATGCAACTGGGTTACGACTGCGCCAAGGCGCAGCACAGCTGCCCGTTGCCGCTCAGGCTCGAGCGCATGGACGCCACCGCCGGCCACATCATGGTGGACGGCAACACCATGGCGGCGCTCGGCTGCGTGTATGCCGGCGCCACCGTCGGCGCCTGGTATCCCATCACCCCGTCCACCTCGCTGATGGACGCCTTCAAGGATTTCTGCGAGCGCTATCGCGTGGACCCCGAGAGCGGCAGGCACCGTTACTGCATCGTGCAGGCCGAGGATGAGCTGGCCGCCATCGGCATGGTGCTGGGCGCGGGCTGGAACGGCGCGCGCGCCTTCACCCCCACCAGCGGACCCGGCATCTCGCTCATGAACGAGTTCATCGGTTTCGGCTATTACGCCGAGATCCCGGCGGTGATCTTCGACGTGCAGCGCGTCGGCCCGTCCACCGGCATGCCCACCCGCACCCAGCAGGGCGACCTGCTGCTGTGCGCTTACGCCTCCCACGGCGACACCCGCCACGTGCTGCTGTTCCCGGCGGACCCGGCCGAGTGCTTCCAGTTCGCGGTGCAGGCTTTCGATCTGGCGGAGCGCCTGCAGACGCCGGTGATGGTGCTCTCCGATCTCGACATCGGCATGAACGACTGGATGGTGCCGAAGCAGCGCTGGGATGCGGGTTATGTGCCCGACCGCGGCAAGGTGTATTCACAGGAACAATTGCGGGACATGCAGGTGTTCCACCGTTACAGCGACGGCGACGGCGACGGCATCGCCTACCGCAGCCTGCCGGGCGTGCATCCCAAGGGCGCGTATTTCGTGCGCGGTTCCGGCCACAACCACCGCGGCGATTACACCGAGGACGCCGACGAGTACCAGGAGGTGCTCGACCGCCTGCGCCGCAAGCACGACGCCGCCAGGGCGCTGCTGCCGGCGCCGGTCATCAGGAGCAGGAAGGGCGTCACCACCGGCATTGTCTCCGTCGGCAGCTGCGACGCCGCAGTGCGCGAGGCCATGGACGTGCTCGCCCGCGAAGGCACCGAGGTGAACTATCTGCGCGTGCGCGGTTTCCCCTTCAGCCCGGCGCTGCAGGAATTCCTCGACCGCCACGAGCGCATCTTCGTGGTGGAGCAGAACCGCGACGCCCAGCTCAAATCGCTGCTGCTGCTGGAGACCGGCGTGGACCGTCGCAAGCTCGTCTCCATCCTGCATTACGGCGGCATGCCCATCGATTCGCGCTGCATCATCAGCGGCATCAGCGCGGCGCTCGCCAGGGGGGCCGCGGCATGAGCTTCATGCAGAAACCCAAGGTCAGCCATTCGCAGCTGCCGAAGAACGCCCTGGGGCTCACCAGCCGCGACTATGAAGGCGGCATGTCAACGCTGTGCGCCGGCTGCGGCCACGATTCCATCACCGCGGCGCTGATCCAGGCGCTGTGGGAACTCAACATCGCGCCCCACGGGGTCGCCAAGATGAGCGGCATCGGCTGCTCCTCCAAGACCACCGCCTATTTCCTCGCACAGGCCCACGGCATCAACGCGGTGCACGGCCGCATGCCCTCGGTGGCCACCGGCGCCAATGCCGCCGACCGCAATCTCTCCTATATCGGCGTGTCCGGCGACGGCGATTCGCTGTCCATCGGCCTCGGCCAGTTCGTGCACGCCCTGCGCCGCAACCTCAACATGCTGTACATCATCGAGAACAACGGCGTGTACGGCCTCACCAAGGGCCAGTTCTCGGCTTCCGCGGACCTGGGCAGCAAGGCCAAGAAGGGCGAGGTCAACGAGCAGCCGCCCATCGATCCGGTGATCACGGCGCTGACCCTCGGCGGCAGCTTCGTGGCGCGCAGCTTCTCCGGCGACAAGGCGCAGCTGGTGCCGCTCATCAAGGCTGGACTCATGCACAACGGTTTCGCGCTGCTGGACGTGCTCTCGCCGTGCGTGACCTTCAACGACCACGAGGATTCCACCAAGAGCTACGCCCACACCCGCCAGTTCTACCATCCGGCGGTGCACGCCGACTTCGTGCCCGCCAGGCAGCCGATCCGCGCCGCCTATGATGCCGGTGAAGCCATGCCGGTGGAACTGCATGACGGCAGCACCGTGGTGCTGCGCAAGGTGTCGCAGGAGTACAACCCCAAGAACCGCGCCCAGGCCTACAGCTACCTGCACGAGCACCAGAAGCGCGGCGAGATCGTCACCGGTCTGCTCTACATCGACGAGGACCAGCGCGAGATGCACGACATCAGCCACACCGTCAGCGAGGCGCTGCGCGACCTGCCGCATGCGCAGCTGTGTCCGGGTGCGGCGGCGCTCGACGAGATCCAGGATCTGTACCGCTGAACGCGCCGCCGCTTGCGACGCGATCCCCCGACCCGCTCCGCGGGCTGGCGGATGATGGCATCCCGTTTATACTTCCCCCGGGTGCTGCCACGGCCGCTGCATGCGGCCGTGTCCAATAACGATACGCAGGAGACCGATGATGCTCAGCCGTTATCTGAGAGTCAGTTTCTATGGCCGCGAGGAAGCCATCCGCATCGAGATCGGCGATGCCGACTACACCGAGTTCCTGGACGGCGTGAAAGGCCTGGCCGCCGGCAATGCGCATGTGCCGGCCTTCTACCTGTTTCCCATCGACGCCGAGCTGAGCGCACTCATCTCGGTCAAGGAGATCCAGTTCCTGCAGAGCGGCCGGCAGGCCAACGGTCATGACTGGGCGCCGGTGCTGGCGGCGGGCGGCGTGGCCTTCCACCTGCGCGGCCGGCAGCACCCGCTGGTGCTGGATTACTCCGGCCAGGGCCCGCTGGACGACATGTTCCAGGGCCTGGCCACCGCCACCTACTCCGACGAGGTGCCGGGCTGCGTGATGCTGGCGGACGGCGCCGGCGAGCCGGTGTTCTTCCGCCTGGACGAAGTGCAGTTTGCGGTGGTGCGCACCGAGCTCATCCGCCGGCCGTCGTGAGCCGCGCATGGTGCGCGCCTGCCGGACCGGTAGAATGACCGGCCCGTGAACCCGGCGGCCCGATCCCATGAACACCCTGCCCGAAGAGACCCTCGACCCCGAAGACTGGGAGGCATTCCGGCGCTTCGCCCACGGCGTGCTGGACGACGCCTTGAGCTACCTCGCGAGCGTGCGTGAACGGCCGGTGTGGCGGCCGGTGCCGGTGGCGGTGAGTGCGCGCCTGCGCGTGCCGCTGCCGCAGGCGGGCGAGGGCATGCACTCGGCCTATGCCGACTACCGCGAACTGGTGGAACCGTATCCGCTCGGCAACATCCACCCGCGCTTCTGGGGCTGGGTGATGGGCAACGGCACACCCATGGGGGTGATTGCCGAGATGCTCACCGCCACCCTCAACACCAATTCCGGCGGCTTCAACCAGGGCGCCACCTACGTGGAGTTGCAGGTGCTGGAGTGGCTCAGGGAGATCATGGGTTTCCCCGCGGGCGCCGGCGGCGTGCTGCTGAGCGGCGGTTCGGTGGCGAATCTGGTG
>JAGWNO010000098.1 GCA_028871235.1 Gammaproteobacteria bacterium | reverse complement strand
TGATGGCGGCAACAGACTGAATAGTGTCGAGGCGCACATGAAAACCCAGCAGGCAAACAGACTTCATGCACACGGTTTCTCGCTCATCGAGTTGATGATCGTGTTGGCGATTCTCGGCATCATCGCCGCATTCGCCTACCCCAGCTACACCAAATCCGTCAGGAAATCACAACGCTCGGACGCGGAAGCGTCGCTCAACCAGCTTGCACAGGTGCTGGAGCGCTGCTATACGCAGAACTTCCGCTACACCGGCTGCCCGACCGTCACCAACCCAGCGCCCAGTCCGGCAACTTCGCAGAAAGGTTACTACACCCTGTCGGTGCCTGCATTGACCACGTCCACCTATACCATCCAGGCGACCGCCGTGGCGAGCGGGCCACAGATAAATGATACCGGCTGCACCACCATGTCCCTGGACAATACCGGCAACAAGACACCCGCTGCGTGTTGGCCATGAAAGCGGTATGCAGGCGGTGACCAGACAGACAGCCCGGCTCCATGCCGGGCTGCTGCTTGCTGCAGCAGGCATTCATAACCGCCGCGAGCGCCTGCGTAGCAAACCCGCGCGCACAACCTCCGTCTGACCAGCAGATCCGTCTCCCGCCGGCCCCGCATCTCGCCGCTACCGCCATCAAGCAGACCGGAGCTGAATAATTTCCGGCCGGCCCGGGACTTTAAGGTTGCCTCCGGGCCCCCATGTACGCCACCATGACCGCCCTTCCGCAGCGGATACTCCACCCATGAACCCCGCCAGCCCTCAGACACAGCGTCTCGACCGCCTGCTGGCGGGCGATGCCGCGGCGCTGTTGCGCGGCGGCAAGAAGGGCCTGGAGAAGGAAAGCCTGCGGGTCAATGACCGCGGCTGCATCGCCGCAACCCCGCATCCGGCGGCCCTGGGCGCGGCGCTGACCCATCCGCATATCACCACCGACTATTCCGAGGCGCTGATCGAGCTGGTAACGCCGCCTTGCGCTGAGGTGCGCGACACACTCGCTTTCCTCAGCGACATACACAGTTTTGTCTATCAACATATCGGCGACGAGATGCTGTGGGCCACCAGCATGCCCTGCGTGCTGGAGGACGAAAAGCGTATCCCCATTGCCTGGTTCGGCAACTCCAACGTGGGCATGATGAAGCACGTCTACCGCCGTGGCCTGGGCTGGCGCTACGGCCGCACCATGCAGACCATTGCCGGGGTGCACTTCAACTACTCCTTCCCGGAGGCACTGTGGCCGGTACTGCAGGAACAGGCCAAGGATTCGCGCCCGCTGCGCGGTTTCGTGGACCAGGCCTATTTCGACATGCTGCGGAATTTCCAGCGTGTGGGCTGGCTGGTGCCCTACCTGTTCGGCGCCTCGCCGGCGGTGTGCAAGAGCTTCCTGCATGACCGCACTCTCGGCTTCCGGGAGTTCGACGCCCACACCTGGTACGAGCCCTACGCCACCTCCCTGCGCATGAGTGATATCGGCTACCAGAACAAGCACCAGTCCCATATCGGCATCAGCTACAACAGTCTCGATGACTACGTGGCGACCCTCAGCCGCGCCATCAGCACACCGGAACCGGAATACGCCGCCATCGGCGTGCAGGTGGACGGTGAATACCGCCAGCTTAACGCCAACATCCTGCAGATCGAGAACGAGTTCTACACCTACATCCGTCCCAAGCAGCCCATCAACCAGGGGGAACGCGCCGCGCTGGCACTCAGGAAACGCGGCGTCATGTATGCCGAGGTGCGGGCACTGGATGTAAACCCCTACGATCCGGTGGGCGCCGACGCTCCGGCATTGCGTTTCATTGAGGCACTGCTCATCTGGTGCCTGCTCACCGACAGTCCCCGCATCTCCCCGGAGGAGCAGCAGGCCATCAACCACAATCAGATGCAGAGCGCGCGGCATGGCCGCGATCCGGCATTGACGCTGCAGCGGCAGGGGCGGCCGGTACTCTTGCGCACCTGGGCGCGGGAAATCGTGGCCGAACTGGATGGCATCTGTGGCGTGCTGGACGGCAGCGACCGGGACAAGCCCTACGGCGCCGCCCTCGGTGCCCAGCGTGAGGCCCTCATCGATCCGGAGCGCCTGCCCTCGGCGCGGGTGCTGGCGGACATGCGCGCCCGCGGCGAGAGTTTTCTGCAGTTCGCTGCGCGTCTCTCGCAAACCCACCGGGACGCGTTCCGCAGGCGCGCGCTGGCTCCATCAACGCAACGGCGTTTTGCACGCTTGGCGCAGGAGTCCCTGGAAAAGCAGCGGCAGCTGGAAGCCTCCGACAGCCTGGCTTTCGGTGACTACCTGCAGCAGTACTTCGCCCAGAGCTGAAACGCCGGTTTACAAGCGCTAAACTCGCTGTCCATGGATGCGCACGCACTGGCATCCGACAACCTGGAGTTCCTGGATGACGCACGGTACAGAGGACCACAAGCGCTTTGGCATCCGTTGCAGCCTGCCGCCGGACGACCCCATGTCCGCGCCACACCTGTTGGGCCCGGATTGGGAGGCCTACCGCTGGTACCAGACCGGTCACGAACGCGACGCTGCCTACGAGGATTTCAGTCGTGAGCATATCTATTCACGGCGCGGCGACAAACCCAGCGTCATCTATACCAAGATCCAGCGCTGAGGGCTGCATGCGCATCGATGTCTTCTCCGATACCGTCTGCCCCTGGTGCTTCATCGGCAAACGCCACCTGCAGGCGGCACTGGTTGATGCGGTGCTGCTGGATGCGGACATCCACTGGCACGCGTTCCAGCTCAACCCCGATATGCCGCCGGAAGGACGTGACCGCAAACAGTATCTGGATGCCAAGTTCGGCGGCCCCGAGGCGGCGGAGCGCATCTACACACGGGTGCGTGATGCCGGCCGTGGCGCCGGCATCGATTTCAGGTTCGACAGGATCAAGCGCAGTCCGAACACCTTCAATTCCCATCGCCTCATCCGCCTGGCGACAACCCGGGGTAAGGCAGACGCCATGGTGGAAAGCCTGTTCCGCGGCTACTTTATCGAAGGCCGCGATATCGGCGACAACGCCATCCTCGCACAGCTTGGGGCGGCGGCGGGTATGGAGGGCGACTTGTCAGCGTGGCTCAGCAGCGATAATGACACGGATGAGGTACGCGCCGACCTGCACACCGCCGCACAACTCGGCATCAGCGGCGTGCCGTTCTTTATCCTCGATAACCGCTATGCCCTGTCCGGCGCCCAACCGGTGGAGATCTTCACCCAGGCGCTCAAGGCCGCGAGGCAGAAATCCAAGGCCGTCAACTAGCCGCAGATCCGTAACCGGGACGCCCAGCGGCACGCGCCGCCTCTCTCAGGAATACAAGCCGGATTCCCGCCAGCGCGGGTATGCCAAGCCTGCTCACATCGCAATCACGATCTTGCCGAGATGTGCGCCGGCCTCCATGCAGCGATGCGCCTCCGGCGCGTTGTTGAAGGCCACTGCCCGGTCCACCAGCGGCTGCAGTTTCCGCGACTCGAACAGCGGCGTGAGCCGTTGTTCGAACAGGCGCGCCAGCGCGATCTTGCGCTCCAGCGGCAGGCTGCGCATGGTCATGGCCCTGAGCGTCAGGCGGCGGCGCAGGAAATTGCCCAGATCCAAGTGATCCTCGCGGCCGGCCATGGCGCCCACCAGCACCTGTGTACCGTCATCCCGCAGACAGGCCAGGTTCTGCGCCAGATGGCCGCCACCTACCAGATCCAGCACCACGCTTACGCCCTGCCCGGCGGTGATCTCCGCCACGCGCCGCACCAGCTGCTCACCACCGTCGACACATGCAGCGTCCAGGCCGAGCGCCTGCACCCTCCCGAGCCGCGCCGCCGAACGGCTGGTGCCGATGCTGCGGCTGCCGAAGACGTGCGCCAGCTGCACCGCGGCGGTGCCGATGCCGGAGGTCACGGCGCGGATCAGGCACCACTCGCCATGCGCCAGGCCGCCTTCCAGGAACAGCGCCCGGTAGGCGGTGAGAAAGGCTTCAGGCACCGCCGCGGCCTGCGTCATGCTGAGGCCCGCCGGCACCGCGATGGTCTCGCGCTCATGTGCCAGCAACTGCTCGGCATAGGCACCGCCGCCGATGAGTCCCATCACCGCATCGCCCGGTTTGCGCAGCCGGCAGCGCGGACCTGCTGCTTCCACCACGCCCGCATACTCGAGACCGGGGATACGCGGATCAAAACCCGGTGGGGCCGGATAGTCGCCGCGCCGCTGCAACAGATCGGCGCGGTTGACGCCCGCCGCCTGTACGCGGATCAGCACCTCCTCCGGGCCCGGCAGCAGGTCCGGCAGCTGCTCCAGCTTGAGCACCTCGGGACCGCCCGGGCGTGTGATGCACCATGCGCGCATGTCCGCGCCTCGCTGGGTTACGATAGAGTCTCGGAAAATATTGACGCTGCCATTATGGACGTGCGTCGTCATCCGGGGTAGCAGGAGTTTCCCATGTCCATACAAGTCTACTGGGGCAGCGGCAGCGCCTTCGCCTGGCGGGTGCTGCTGGCACTCGAGGTGAAGCAGCTTGCCTACGAGTCAAAGCTCATCGAATTCTCCAAGCAGGAACATAAGACCGCCGAATTCCTCAGGCTCAACCCGCGCGGCAAGGTACCCACCCTCAGGGACGGGGACTTCGTGGTGTACGAATCCATCGCCATCCTGCAATACCTGGACCGCAAGTATCCGCAGGTGCCGTTGTTCGGTACCCGTGCCGAAGACACCGGGCTTATCAACCAGGATGTCTGCGAGGTGCTGAGCTATATCGAAAAACCGGTGAGCCAGATGACCCGGCCGCTGTTCAGCGGCGAGCTTGCCGGCAAGGAATCTCAGGTCAGGGAAGCAGCGGCGATCCTGCACCGGGAATTGCAGCAATATGATGCGCGCCTGGCCCGCTGCAGCTGGCTGCGGGGCGATACGCTCACCGCCGGCGATATCGTGCTGTATCCCTTCATCCCCACGCTGTTGCGCGCCGCGGCCAAACCTGTCGCCGGCCCGCTCAATCTCGGCTTCCTGCCGTTCGGCGAACGCTACCCGCACATGGCCCGCTGGTCGGCCGCTATCGAGAAGCTACCGGGTTACGCGCGCACCTATCCACCTCACTGGCGCCAGTGAGGCCGGGATGTCTCCTGTAGCCGACCCGGAGCCGGGCCGACAGCCGCCGATGGCACGCCAGCAGCCCGCACCGGCCGGTGCGTCCGCATGATCATCGACATCGGTACGCTGTTGCTGGCGCTGGTCGTCATCCTCGCCGGCGCGGAGCTGTTCACCAACGCTCTTGAGCATATAGGCCAGCGCTTCAAGCTCTCCGAAGGGCTCGTGGGATCGGTGTTCGCAGCGATTGCCACGGCGCTTCCGGAAACCGTGGTGCCCATCATAGCGGTGTTCTTCGGCGGCAACTCCCGGGAGGTGCGCGAACATATCGGTATCGGCGCCATCCTGGGCGCGCCACTCATGTTGGCCACCGTCGCCATGGCGCTTATCGCCCTGTTCGCGGGATACAAGCGCGGCTGGAGCGAACCGTTGAGACCGGAAATCAGCGGTTTGCTGCGCGATCTGCTGTATTTCCTGGTGGCATTCTTCATCGCCTTCCTCGGACTGTTCATGCCGGTGCACCCGGCCGGCACCCGCGCGGTGGCGGGCGTCGCCCTGGTGCTCCTGTACGTGATCTACGTGGCCAACACGGTGCGGGCTTCCAGCGCACTGGTGAGCCTGGGCCATGGCACCAATACCAGCGAGCCCTTGTGGCTCAAGCACATGGGCATACCGCACACCCTGTGGTGGGAGCTGAGCCAGCTGGCGGCGGGACTGGCGCTCATCATCGCCGGTGCCAAGCTTTTCGTGCGTGGGGTGGAACAGATTGCCGCCATGACGGGCATCGGCGTGTTGGCGCTGTCACTGGTGGTGATCCCCATCGCCACCGAGATGCCGGAGAAATTGAACAGCCTCCTGTGGCTGCGGCGCGGCAAGGATACCCTCGCTTTCGGCAACATCACCGGCGCGCTGGTGTTCCAGGGCACACTGCTGCCGGCTTTCGGTATGCAGCTTGTGACCTGGCAAGCGCACGCGGATATCGTCCGGGCCATGGGGCTGACGTTTGCAGCGATGCTGTGGGTGCTGTTGCTGGCAGTGCGTCGCCGGCTGACACCACGCCTGCTGATCGTTAACGGCCTTGTTTACCTGCTGTTCTTCGCAATGCTGGCCTGAGCGTACAATCCCCGTTTGCAACCGTGGCCGGATGGGCAACGTCGCATGAATGATCCCGTAGCTTCACCCTGCGTGCGCAATTGCTGCCTGGATGACAACGACATCTGTATCGGTTGCGGCCGCAGCCTTGAGGATATCCGCCGCTGGTCGGACGCCACCGAAAACGAGAAGCGCGACATCCTGCTGCGGGCGGCTGATCGCTGCGCCGCCAGACAGGATCGCTATGGCGGACATGGCCCGCTGTTCAAGGCATAGCCTCCGGGGGAAATACATGGCGGTTGAGACAGCCAGGAAACTCGGTAAATACACCCTGGACAGCGGTTCCTCCGACATCGTCTACCTGGGACACAATCCCTATGCCCAGCGCCAAGCAATTCACTGCTTTGGTCCGGCTGAAAGGGCGACGATGAAAGCCCGCCCAGGAACGGCGATACCTGCAGCAGAAATGCGGAGCGCCGCCAGAGAACTACCGGTCTCGCATGTTTAAACATGTGAAAAGAGAAATAACTCATATGTATGTCGATACAGAGACGATTTTGAGCCGTACCAAACTGTTCGCGCAAATATTCGAGGATATGAAATACCGCGATGGTTGGCTCACTTTTGATCCAGAATTCGCCGAGTTTGTGGCTGAGCAGAATATCGCCTGGTGGCCGCTGTACGGGAATCAAGCTCAGCTTCAAGATGCCATGGCCCTGGTTTTGTTCAGCCCGGAGCAGGCCCGCAAGTTTATCGCGAGCCCGGCAGGGCGTCAGGACATTACCAAGGCGGCGCTTTCACGTGTTGAATATAACCGTGAGTGGGGATCGTCATTCGAGGCCGACCTGCCAAATGTGCTCGGCATGACTCCCGCAACCGCCAAGCAACAGAAGGCCACCATGGAGAGGATCAACGGCTGGCTGAGCGCACTGGTTGCCAATCTCTACAACTACATTTCTGTCATGGTGTACGGGATAAGCTTGTGTCAGTTGGTGGCAGACGCCATGACCGGCAATGACTTGGCCCTCGTCAAAGCAATCCATGTTGACCGTACGCTGCTGAATCTCCCTTATTTCCAGCAACGCCTGGCGCGGGCCCAGCTCACCGGGGACGTCGACTTCCTGGACATGCTGGGTTACAGGATCAGAAACCCGTTGCTTCGTTCCAAGCCAAAGCACCCAAAATTGCGTATGGTCTTCGCAATCCTGCAGGACCAAGGGCTGCTGGAATCCTCTCCCTATGGGGAGCTGTTAGACATCTGCCGTAAAGTCGGCGTCTATGCAGGGACTGATGTCAACGCATTTCGCAAGTCCCTTGGTGCTTACCGGCAAGGGCAGCTCAAACGAAAAGATTTTTGACGTCATCCAGAAACGATAGACGCTGATAATGTTGGTGGCTATGGGTGGACTCGAACCACCGACCTCAGCATTATGAGTGCCGCGCTCTAACCAGCTGAGCTACATAGCCATGGAAAGCGGATACCGGGTAA